>CADBSP010000104.1 GCA_902797405.1 uncultured Eubacteriales bacterium
ACAATATTGAAGCCAGATTGGATCAATTCGCTGGAGATATTGTCATTCACAGACCCTACAGTATCGGCTATCCGGTAAATCAACAAAGCAAACTGCTCGATTTTTATAAGTGGTTTATTGGATCCGGATTAAACCTTACTATGTCTAATAATGTGGGTGATCCTTTTGATATTGAACATGAGCACTTCAAAGCAAGCACACACCAATTCGAAAGGGAACTAATTATGAAAACGGCTACTCTGTATGGTTTTGATGAGGATGATGTATGGGGATTGGTTACATTTAGCGGAACTGATGGTAATAATCACGGCATATATTTTGGCTCTAATTATTTGGCAAATAAAACTGGTGAAAGACCTGTAGTATATGTTTCTGATGCAGCGCATTATTCAAGCAATAGATTAGCTGACCTTCAGGGGCTGGAACTTAGACTGATACCATCCGATGTGCATGGACGCATGATACCGGAAGAGTTTGAGAAGGCAATAGTTCCTGAAAAGCCTGCTCTTGTGGTATATGCAATTGGGACAACATTTAAGGGTGGGGTTGACGATATGCCGACGCTTAATGTAATCCTTGACAAGTTCCCCGGTATGACAGTTTACAGACATTTGGATGCTGCGCTTTTTGGAGGCTATATTCCCTATACGGAATATAGCGATTTTCTGAACCGAAAGGTAAACCCCTTTGATTCTATTGCAATCAGCGGTCATAAATTCTTTGGCATGGATGAACCGGCAGGGTTCTTTATAACAACAAAGGAAGTCAGGGACAGTCAAAACAGATACAATGTTCCATATTTGAACGGGGATATGCCGATGATCAATTGCTCACGTTCAGCGATGAGCCCGCTTAAACTTTGGTGGATCCTGGAGCATACGACAAAAGAAGAATATATTGAGCAGACCAAAACGATGTTTGAGAGTGCAAACTGGTTGAAAGATGAATTGGAAAAAATGGGATGGCCGGTATGGCTTGAGGAAATGTCTAACACCGTTTATTTCCGGCGACCGTCAGATGCGATCATGGAGAAGTATGAGCTGGCTCCTGATCACGATGATAGACTTGGGGGAGACCTGGCACACATAGTAGTTATGCAGCATGCCAATCGTGAACTTCTTCAGGAATTTATAAACGATTTAGCAAATGAATAATCAAACCGACTTGTTGTGCAATCAGAGGGGAAAATATGAGTAATAAGAAAGGCTTTTGCGAGAATAAATTCAGTTCGATGCTGATATCCGGAACATTTACCAAGGCGGTTATGTATCTGATGCTGCTTAGCGACTCTTTGATATAACTGATCCGGATCTGAAGATTGAGGGACTAAGTGGATTTGTATTAAGCAGTCTTATGTTGAGACCGGAAGAAAAGACGCATCTTGTGACTACAGGATATAATAGGAATATGATTCGGTTTGATTTAAGATAGCAAATTTCACTGACTTACTGTATGACGCCTTATGGGTGCTTTCATACCAAATACTTGTCGCGCAGGGCACTTATAGTGAACTCATCGACAAGAAGGGCAAGTTTGCCGAATTGGTTGATCGTCAGAGATTGGATAACTGATTGAGAAAGAAATCGGAATGAGTAAACAAAACATAGTTACCTAGATAAACTAGGCGATAGCCTTTTGTTTAGCGTTCTTCCGAGTACCATTGCGACTATCATTTTGACGATGTCTCCTGGTATGAAGGGAAGAACTCCTGCGGCAAGAGCTTCGACGAAAGTGAGTCCTGCAACGTGTGCAAGCCATAATGTGCCTATCGCATACAGCACTACAGTGCCGAGACACATGCCGATAAACTGCATCCAAATCTTGTCATAGAAATTGTGAATGAACCATCCTGATATAAGTGCGAGGAATAGGTACCCTAATAAATAACCGCCTGTAGGTCCCGCGAGTTTAGCAAAACCTCCCTGGAACCCGGAAAAAACCGGAAGTCCAACTGTTCCGACTGCAAGGTAAATAAGGCAAGAGATTGTACCTTTTAACGGTCCTGTTACGTATGTAGCTAGAAGCACTCCGAGAGTAGCCAGCGAAATAGGCACTGGTCCTATAGGAATGGCAAGTGGTCCAAGTATACAAAGCACTGCTGACATCAGTGCTGTTTCAGTCATCATTCTAGTCTTATTCATAAATCCCTTCTTAAATAAATTGTATAATTATTCTTAACACACGATTTATAATCACAATGCTATCATCACCGCAATCAATGCAGTTGTCAAGCCCCTGTTTTTTCAAGAGCTAAATACAAAACTGGAAAGAGCTCTGAGCTTTGCTGAATACATCGAACCCTATAATGAGATTATTTGTATTACTTCCAAATAAGTGTTATTATTGTGAGAGAGTATTCAGTTTGCTCAATTATCAATAAACACAAGGTATAATAGATGGGGAATAGAAAATATATTATACGTGATGGAAGAGAAAAGAATAACAAGTGATATAGTTAGTAAGATTTTATGTGAAAGACGTGCCGTGGATACTGACAAGAGAGACTACGGCAC
>CADBSP010000105.1 GCA_902797405.1 uncultured Eubacteriales bacterium
CTACAGTTAGCTTGGTTAACTCCCGTGAAACCTCATCATCGTAGTTTTCTATGCTATTTGCAATTACTAGATCCTGACCGTGCGGTCCATATGCACGACCCTCGGTTAGGTACCTTTCATAGGCTACCTTTGTCTCAGAAGCTGACTCCTCTTTAGCATCTTCCGTATTAAACTCCAAATCGGCAGTTTCTTTCGTCTCAAGCTCTTTCAATCTTCTTTCAGCAAAGTACCTGGCTCTGGCAGCCATAACTCCCAGTCCAAACCCTCTTATCTGTCCGGGCTCCAATCCCGAAGAATCAAGCATACCCTTACAGAGTTGATCCACGGGATCGGATACTACCGCTACCATTCCGTCAAAACCGCGACTCCCTTCTGTAGATCTACTTATCCTAATCTTCTCTCCAATAGATCTTACTATTCCCAGATTTGCTTCCAGTTGGGCCATGCGAACATCTCCTGATGCACCAATTTCAGGCACTGCTTTTGTTGCACAAAAAACAAGCACATCGCAGTCCATTAACTCTTCATCGGAAGATACTATCTTTACTCGAGGCATTTCTCTAATACAATGAGCAGTCTTATGTCCCCCATCATCAAAGATAGAATCATGGGGATATCTCATCTGGTTTAATTCCATTTCCAGCCTTTTTAACTGAGCTTCATTCAAATCATAGATGCCAATTTCTCCAATCACGTCTCCACCAAGCAATCTAAGCCCCATAAGCACATTGGTACCCACGTCTCCCAGGGCAATAATATTAACTTTTGCCCTTTCAGGAGTTGTCAACCTATCTTCTTTTACCTTTGACAAGAACTCATTAATTCCGTAATTTTTAAGGCCTATGGGTTCTATACCAAATCTCTCCATAGTAAGATTTTTCAATTCTTTCATTTTCTCAATCCTTTGTGAACAATTATATTTTTACTGTCTATATTTTTCCTAAATCTGCCTAACTGTCGGTTTTTAATCAATTCTTAGCCTAATAATTATCGAATAATTTAGGCCTATCTGAGTCTGGATAGTCTCTCTATGTCGTTATCGATGAAATTAGTCGCTTCCATATTCTCGTCGAATGTGACTCCTCTATCTGTTTCCGGGATCCTTGGCATTGTTAGAACTTCTCCCAATCGCTTTAATGTAAGTTTTCTCTCAAATAGCTTTTGATACTCCTTCTCCAGCGTTGCCATTATCATTCGAGCGTTCTTCAAGCAAACCTCGGAGTACTCAAACACGGCATTTTCATCGCCGTTACATACAAACGAAGGCTTGATGTATGGCAGAATTAAATTGGCAGATGAGTTTCTTTCATCCAACCTGGAGCCAAACGAATTGGATAAGCTATCACCACCTATATATGGATAGCAATCCCTTTCATTTAGCCAAAGTTCCAAAGTCGGAAGGAAGTAGGCACTCTCAACCTTTATATTGTTTGCCTCCATTCTATCCATGGCATTTCCGGTCATTACACCGACCAGAACTTCCTTTATTTCACAGCCCGCGTTATATAGTATCGGTCCAAGGATGTTCATTCGGTGACTCTTATGAAGCAAATCGTCTATCAAAATAACCGGTCTTCCGAATGACTTAATCATCTTTGCCTGGGTATCCAAAGGTGAATAGTTCTTCGCTTCTCCGATGCTGAAGCCTTTAACATTTCTATTGAAATACTTTTCAACGAACAATGACTTGGTTACTGTATTTGGAACCAACACGTCACCCAATGCTTTGCCAAAAGGTACAACCATGTTCGGTCCCTTTTGACTCTTTCCGTCCACCGTTGAAACGCCGTTTAATGCACACGCTTTGCTGATAATCTTATTCTGAATTGCGCTGGTATTAAACGATAAAAGAAGCTTCCCGGGATAGAGCTTTGCCAGAACGCGAAGCAGATTATCGTGAGCATCATAGATTGCCTTTAGCACAGCCTCGTTTTTATTAAACGGTGCTTTTATTACAGTTTCAACATCCTTAAATATAACAACCGGAGCCTCCATGGCCACTGCATATGATGGCTTGGCATTATATATAGGTCTATCATAGATACCCGGCATACGCCCCGCTATGTCCACGAATCCTTGTTTCTTTAAATCAGCCAAAATGTCTTCCGCGTAGCCTTGTTCGCAAACAGGATGGTAGATGGCGTAGTCATGGTCCCTAGCTATCAGTTCCGTCAGGAGCTCGGTAATGAGCATCTGGTTGATTCCTGAAATCTCTGTATTTTTGTCACCATAGAAGAATCCGATGGCATACATACTGCTTCCTGCCAGAGCTCTGATTCTTCCCGATAATTCCTCACTTTTAAACTCCGACAGAATGTTTCTGGTCCCGACCTTATGACAAGCGGCATATGCAATAACCTTACCGTCCAAGGATGTGTCAGTAATCAAAATCGATTTGGTCTGTTTGTTGGCAATGTATGATTGGAGTACGTCCATGTCGTATCCCATCTCATCCAGTTCATGAAATATGCTGTCCAAACTTTCCGGGCTTCTGTGCTCCAATGTGGATATTTCAATTTCCCTGGACTCAATTACATGCTTATATGTCGGTTCTCTGAGATACATATTGTTCTCATAGATGAAACTCTGCGCCACCGTATCAATTATGTTGGTTATATCTCTGTTTAGGTCTATGTTCTCCCTGATTCTGGTTGAACTGATATCCTCATAGAATTTATCCAGACTTAGCTCTATCACATCACCTACTATTGGATACGCTCTGCTTTCCTTGGCTCCACCTTTCATACTTGCATCAAAGTCCCCCCGGTTCTCACGGGTTTCTCTGGCGAATGTAATGTGGTTGACGCTATGGATGGAATCCTGTTCCGGTGGCAATTGATATGCAGAAGCATTTTCAATAACGTCGGAACCAACGGCAATATACAAATCCTTGTCGCGGAACAATTCCTTTAGCCTCTTAACGTCACTGTTGTTTGCAATATTGACCGGAATGTCATCCGGGAAAGTATAGATTCCTTCCTCACCTGCAGCAGACATATTCATAATTCTACGCCTAAGAAGCTTGGGTTGAGTATGCTTGGACCAGGAGAACTCATCCAGAGCCAGATATACATCAAAACCCATATCCCTGATTCGTTCAGCTACTGCCTTATGAGCCAAACTAAACGGATCAAAGGTTCCGGGGTAGAAGCAGACCTTGTTTATTGCAGGGAAATGGAATCCCATGCACTCCTGCTCCTGATGACCGATGTATCGATAGATATGGTTTAAAACAGCAGCATTACTGTAGAAGCTGAGCATATCCTCAGGCTGCTCATCCAGAAGCTGAAGTATTTTCTTATAACTCCTACTGAAAAGAAGTTCCTTATCTTTGTCAGGTAAAATCTCGCTGGCAAAAATGTATCTCCCTATATCTCTAAATGCATCCCTGCTGAATTGTCTATCGTAGTGGGCATACGCCTTTATCATTAAGTAAAGAAGCTGAATCTTTCGCTTATTCTGTTCCTCCTGCGACATAGGATAACGCGCCTGGAAGTCGGCAAAATTCTCAAGCATTACACCGACGGATTCTATCATGAAAGCTGCCACCCTACGGCTGGTCTTTAAAATAGAAACCTCCAAAGTATCAATAACCTCATCAAACTCCTTTGGTGGAAGAGAAAGAGACATCTTTCCCATGTAATAAGGAATGTTCTTCGCAAACTGTCTATCTCCTATTTCCAGTCCGTTATAGAGTTCTACCGCAAGTTCGTTTCTCTGTGAATCAGGCATTGAAGGAATCAAATCCAGGAGTGCATTACCGGCGGCACGGCGAATCTCTGCTCGCTCGTTTACCTTTAGAAGATTAACAAGGTGCGTACCGATATGTAGTGTAACCGCAGAGTTATTGAGCCTTTTGCCGAAATGTCTAATGAGCTGAATATTCGCGACCTTAATCATCCAGTGGGTTCCCATCTTAAGGTCGTCCAAGAATACGGAACCATCCCTCTCCAGTAGGTCCTCCGGATTATGAGGCAAATCCAAAATATCCAGAAGAGTATTATAATAATGCTCTTCTCCCATGTCTCTCAGGAAATGTCTCTCAGCTCTAAGGGCACAGACTTTAATCTCGACTCTTTCATCTCCGAGGGATTCAAATATCAAATCTCTGGCTGCTTCTTCGAAAGTTGGAGAACACCAGGATGCATCCAACCTGTCCAAAACTCCCAGAAGCACTATTATAAGTTCCAAATCATCCTTTTCCGCAGAATAATACTTGGTAAGCGTATCTATATATACAGCCCTCATATTATCCGGGCAATCATCCAGCACGGAGGAAACGTAGGTTCCAAGGCCGGAGCGCATCCAGACTCTATGCTGCTCCGTAAACCTCCTCTCAGGATATAGGAGTTTATCAACATACTCTTCGAACAGATCAACGTTGGTTGTAGGTCTGGCAGGAAGCTCCACATCCTCCGGAAGTTCTTTTCTGTATTTTTCATTGAAACCGGCAGTTATCTCTCCCATCAAAGTAGCAGCCTGGGTTCTAATATCATGTTCCTGATGCGCTTGGAGCTCATAAAGGAATCTCATAGTCATGAGCTTTTGTTTTTCGCTCATGTATGTTGAGTATTCATCAAA
>CADBSP010000106.1 GCA_902797405.1 uncultured Eubacteriales bacterium
ATATGTGGTGGTCTTTCAGTTTCTATACTATACATTGAATCCCGAAAAAAAGCAACCCTCTTTTGTATGTTTTTTTGAATATTTTTTTACTTTTTTCTCGTGATTCTATTAAGGTTCTTTAAGGCCAATCCAGGAGCTATCCACATTGCATTTTTATTTGGATTATGTTCGGATATTCTCGGCTTTAAGCCCGCTTGTCACCGGTAAACCTGTCCGTAACTTTGCCCGTGATATAGAGGAATCCTGCGTCATCCATATGACCCAAAAGCCCGGTGTTAAGCCATTCGAAGGCGTCTCTTCCCTGGCTCGTGTGGTTCAGGATGCCCAGGCTTCCTCCCGCCAGACATATTTCCCCATTTCCCGACAGATCCTTATCTATAAACTTGATTCCCATGCACGGAGTGATATGGCCGGCCGCTCCCGACTTCATGGCGGTTCGAATCTTCCTCTCGCCTTTGCTCATCAGGCCCGGAATCGGAATCTCCGGAAGGAACCTTTTGCTCGGTTTGATATAGATTGCTATAGGCGCAACACTTTCAGGGAGTCCAAAGTATTGGAATCCGGTTTTATGTCTGCTGGATTCCAGAGACTCCTCGCTGAGAGACATGTCCACACCGCATCCCATATACAGAGGTAGCAATGTCCCCAGCAAAAACTCCGTGGTATTGATTTCCCCATTCTCCGATTCATCCACAGGAAGTCTTCCCGGGAGAGCATAATATGGACCATTCATTCCGGGGCTCTCCAGCATCAAAGCCGTCGCAATCAGACTTTCACAGAAATTGTAATGGGTAAATGTTATACCATCCTCCTCATTATGATTGAAGGACTCCAGGACAGAATCGGATCCGAGAATCTCTGTATCGATATACTGGCGGTCTCCCAGAGCAAGCTGGTTTTTACCTTCATCTATAAATCCGCGAATTGTGGAATCGGGTTTTCCTTCGGTTATCAAAACCGTGCCCAGGCCGCATGCCACAGCGAAGAAAAGAACCAGGTTTTCATAATCGAGTTTTCCGCCTTCGCACTTAATCTTTACTTTCTTGCCTTTGAATCCACGGTTTATTAACGATGTTCCCAGTCCGTTTACATCTGCCAGGAATTGTTTAAATGTCACATCGGTGCCACTTGCAGCCGCCGATTTCTCTGCCTGAACATCCGCTTCTTCCGGCATCAAAACGTCTTCTAGGCTTATGCCGGTATTCCTGAAGGCAATTTCGTCTCCGTATTTTTCCGCACAGAATCGAATGAGCTCCCTAAGGTCAGTAACCGGAAGCAATTTCCCTGGCTCTTTGGATTCATCCTTCCCCGGTTCCTTTGATTGCGCCGGGAAGAGGTCTTTATTGATGTATGCCGGGTCATCGGAGGATTTGATTTCCTGGATGAGTTCCTGTATGCGCTGGCTCTCCTCGGCCTTTATCTCTCTATAGCTCAGGCTTCCGGTTGCGTCTTCACCTTCAACAAAGTTTCCATAGCGCTTAATTTTACCGGTCGTCGTCATCTCGAAATCTTTCTCTCGGATGTTTACTCTTTTGATGGCTTTATACGGCGGCATGGTGTCGTTCACTTTATCCACCAGTTCTTTATAGAAGTGGTAGATGTCGCTGGAATCCATCTCCCCATATCGTTCCTTCAGTAGAACAAAGTTCGGCTGGATGTCAGCTGTTATGGCCACGTTCCCGATTCTCTTATCCGTAACTCCGTGGACCAGAACTTCCTTTATCAAGTCGTTTTGTTTAAGGACTTCCTCTATTTCCTCAGGGAAGATATTCTTTCCACCCTTTGTTACGATTACAGTTTTCTTTCGCCCTGTTACATAAAGGAATCCGTTTTCGTCCATGTATCCCAGGTCACCCGTGTAAAGCCAACCGTCGCGGAGAACTTCCGCCGTCGCTTCGGGATCCTCGTAGTAACCCAGCATGACGGATGGGCTTTTTACTACGATTTCACCGATGCCATCGGTATCCGGATTGTCAATCTTCACTGTTGTTCCGTGCATCGGACGGCCAACGGATTCCGCGATGCTGTAATTGTTTTGGTTAACCGCAATTATCGGAGAGCATTCCGTCATTCCATAGCCTTGCATCATCGGGATTCCCATAGCCTCAAAATCTTTGATGACCTGTGGGTCTATTGCTGCGCCGCCGGCGATGAACTGCTTCATCTCTCCACCAAGCGCCTCATGGATGGCTTTAAACATCCGTTTCATTATCAAAGGATTGTTATATAGCTTCAGGCGTCGGGATAGTTCAATCGCATTTCTAAGCTTCTCTCCCTGTCCGCTGGATTCCGCCTGCTTCATCATTCCTTTATATATTTTCTCGAAGACCAAAGGCACCCCAACCATGCAGTTGGCGTGCACCTCGTTCATGTTCTTGGATATGTACTTGACGCCTTCGCAGATTGCCAAGGTCTTCCCCTGGTAGAATGTCGTCCAGTCCACGCACGTGTTTTCAAAGGTATGGTGAGTCGGAAGAATCGAGAGAATTATGAAGTTGTCGCCGAGTTTTTCACGGCGGCTCATGTTGACTACGTTGCTTGCGATGTTCTTATGCGAGAGCATTACGCCCTTGGCTTTTCCTGTCGTTCCGGATGTGAAGAGTAGCGCAGCCATCGCGTCCGGATCTACCTTGGCGTCGATGAAGTTCCTCTCTCCCTGATGGACCAGGTCCGCTCCTTCGGCTATCAAGGCTCGCATGCTCATGATTCGGTTTGCCGCTGCTCCGCTGCCCCCCCTGTCGTTGGTCGGGTCGCTGTCTGCGGCCAAGGCCTTATGCCTGGGCTCATCCATAGAAATAAAGTATTCGATAGTTCCGGGATCATCAAAGAGAGCTTTGACCGACTTCCCCATCTTGTTTGAATAGATGATAGCAGCTGCTCCCGAACGCTTAATCAGGGTCACCACCTCATCCGCCGGAAGGTTTTTATCCAGTGGCACGATTACGCCGGTTCCGCAAACGGTTGCATAATAAGTGAGAAACCAGTAATAACTGGTCTCACCAATAACTGCTATTTTCTTATCCTTCAGTCCCATGTCGAGGAATCGAGTTCCCAAGGCATCTACATCTGCCTTTACCTGGCTGTACTTTATTCCTACGAATTTGCCTGCCTCTTTGTCTTTATATAAATAGGCATCCACATCGGCAAACATCTCGCAGCTGGAATAGATGATGTCCTTTAGGTCGGTTACTTCGCGGACCGGATGGTCTATGCCATCATACCGTTTGCTGTTCATTAATTATCTATTATTATCTTTCTGTCATATGTTGACTTATATACACACTGCTCATATACACACTGCTCGGAACTTTGCATTTGCTTTATCGCAGTGCGTGGTTTTATTTAAGCACGATTTTATGGAGTTTATTTTTGCTTTCAGAAGGCTGAAGAATCTGATGTTATTATTTAAGCACGGATTTTTATGGAATTTCTTTCTGCTTTCAGAAGGCTGAAGAATCTGATGTTATTATTTAAGCACGATTTTATGGAATTTCTTTTTACCCTTCTGAAGGAGGAGCACTCCGTCCTGGAAATCGGAAGTTGTGATGAACTTCTTTACATCCGTAACTTTTTCTCCATTAACGGATACGCCGCCCTGCTCGATGGTTCTTCTGGCATCGCCGTTGGACTCTGCCAATTTAAGTTCGGCCAGAAGGCTTACGAGTCCTTTTCCTTCTCCATCAAAATCAGCAGCGCCCATCTCTGTCGATGGAATGTCTGCGGCTGCTGCGCCACCACTGAACGCGGAGCGAGATGCTTCCAAAGCCTTTGTCGCTTCTTCTTCACCGTGAACGAGCTTCGTGATTTCGAATGCGAGGATTTCCTTCGCTTTGTTTATTTCTGCGCCTTCCAGTGCGGATAGTCTTTCTACTTCTTCCATAGGAAGGAAGGTGAGCATGCGGAGGCATTTATTCACATCGGCGTCACCAACGTTTCTCCAATACTGGAAGAATTCGTATGGGCTAACTCTGTCTGCATCGAGCCAAAGGGCACCCTTCTGGGTCTTTCCCATCTTCTTTCCTTCACTGGTTGTAAGAAGCGAAAATGTCATGCCGTAAACTTCCTTTTGGATTGTTTTTCTGGTTAGGTCAACTCCTCCAATGATGTTGGACCACTGGTCGTCGCCGCCGAACTGAATCTTTACATCAAAGTCCCTGGCCATGACCATGAAGTCGTAGCTCTGCATTAGCATGTAGCTGAATTCAAAGAAGGTAAGTCCGGATTCTCTCTCCATTCTTTGCTTAAACGCTTCAGAACGGAGCATGGTATTTACGTTGAATTTTGATCCGATTTCTCTAACGAATTCAATCCAGTTAAGCGGTCTAATCCATTCGCCGTTATTGACGGATACTGCCTTTCCGGGCTCCGGTTCTTTGTTCTGGTGACCCGGTTCGTAGACGCCGCCATTACCTTCGTATTTCCACTCGTCATCGAATTCGATGAAGCGCTCAAAGAGTTTCTTAAACTGAGCGCAGTTGTAGTCGATGGTTTCAACATCCATCAGCTGACGCATGTCTGTTCTTCCTGATGGGTCGCCCACCATTCCGGTTCCGCCGCCTAATAGAACTACCGGGGTATGTCCAAACTTCTGCATGTACATCATGATGATGACCTGCATGAAGTGACCCACGTGAAGGCAATCAGCGGTCGGATCGAATCCGATGTAGAATTTTACTTTTTCGTTTTGAAGAAGCTTACGCACTTCCTCTTCGTTTGTGGATTGCTCGATGAATCCTCTTTCCTTCAGCACATCATATACATTGTCGTGCTTACTTACTGTGTCAGGTATAAACTGTTTCATTAGTATTTCTCCCTGTGACAAGCGGTGCCCGCAAGCCACTTCTAAAAACTGGGCGGCGCCCGCCCTTAGCTTACTTGTATTGAATCCTAATGCTTGGCAAATAGGATTGTAACCTACATCTTTGGTTTGAATTTATGATTAGTAATCGTTTAGTTATTTATCGATTATTAATCATAGTTGTTTGTTATATTTATTGATTGTCTATTATGATGCTCTATTACTTGGTTCCGAAAAGTCTGTCGCCAGCATCGCCTAGGCCCGGAACTATATATGCGTGGTCGTTTAGGTGGTCGTCCTTTGCTGCGATATAAATGTCGATGTCAGGATGTGCTGTAGACAGAGCCTCTATTCCTTCCGGTGCCGCAATCAAGCAAAGGAATTTGATGTCCTCGGCTCCGCGCTGCTTGATGAAGTCCACTGCTGCAACTGCGCTTCCTCCCGTTGCCAGCATAGGGTCAAGGACGAATACTTTTCTCTTCTCAATGTCGGTGGGAAGCTTGCAATAGTATTCGACGGGCTCGTGAGTTTCAGGATCGCGGTAGAGTCCCACGTGGCCAACCTTGGCTGTTGGAACCAGTTCCAGCATTCCGTCCACGAATCCCAGTCCTGCTCTAAGAATCGGAACTATGGCGATGTCTTCTCCTTCCAGCACATTGGCCTTGGTCTTACAGATCGGAGTTTCAATTTCAATCTCCTTTAGCGGCAGGTCTCTGGTTGCTTCGAATCCCATGAGCATGGATACTTCTCTGGCCAGGTCGCGGAATTCCTTTACCGGAGTTTCCACGTCACGCATTTTAGTGACCTTATGCTGAATTAGCGGATGATCAAAGACATATACTTTTCCCAT
>CADBSP010000107.1 GCA_902797405.1 uncultured Eubacteriales bacterium
ATGTACAACATGGAAGGCTGGTTCGATCTATTCATTAGTCCTATGGGTGTGGTAAAAATGATGCTAATTGTTCTGGCCTCATACATAGTCGTTTCTTATCTGGATATGCGTCACATCAAAAAGATTCCCCTTACCGAGGCTCTCAAGAATGTAGAGTAAATTTTGGATGATGAATAATAAAAGTGTTGGACATTTGTTGGACACGATGAATTATAATTCAATATAACGGACTAACAGATCTTAGGGGATGAATAATCCAGGAGGGTTTTATTATGAAGAGAATAGTCGTTATAATGATTATTGCAGTCATGATGATTGCTACTGCCTGCGGTGGAAACAGTGGTGCGGCTGGCGACACTAAAACCGTAACCAGCAAGGAAGAAGTGAAAGAACTTGCCGAGGCATTCTACGCTCCGCTTAAGGAAGCAGACAATTATAAGATGTCATCATACTTTAATGACGAGTTGATATCTATCCTTACTAAGGATCAGGATAAGATGCATGTGGAGTATACGGATGAGGAATATGGATACGACTATTTCCTGTTTATGCAGGACGGTAAGAAATACGTGATAACCGATGACCGCAGTCTGTTTGAGGATGAAGCCACCTACGATCTCTCTGCAGATAATATTAACATGATGCTGGACATGGGAATTTTCGCATACCTGGACGCAGATATTGAGGGCATGTCCTATTCAGCTACGATGACCGGAGACAGCGAGCTTGTAACAACGATTCAGGGCGAAAGTGAGGGAAGCAAATTTACGTTCACAACTACAGGTAAGAAAGAGAACAACGAAATAGTTGAGCTTATCTCTGAAATAAAGAGCGAAGAAGAAACCTATGTCACAAAGTATCAGTTTACCTATGGTGAGCATGTTGATTTGCCTGAATACACCGTACCAAAGAGTTACGATAACCTTCCTCACGTTGATAGCCCATATGAAACATTCGGAGAGATTATTGAAAAAATAGGAGAAGACGGATATCTGAATTATTACTTCTTTGACAATCAACTAATAGTAATCGATGAAAAGGATGGAAGACATTATCAATTAAGTTCGAATGTGGATCAGGATATAGTCGATCAATATAACGAGCTGGACTTCATGAGCGATGATTATGAAAAGCAGGTAAATGAGCTGATATCCGGGATAAAAATAGATGATTGTATCGACTTCACAGATGAACTCTTATCGCAGGAGGATTTTGAAACTTATATAGGATCAACAATCAGCAAGATGACCGATGATGGTTTTGAAATAATGGGATATGGCTTCATGGAAGACGATAATACTATCTTTGTATCAAAGGACTATATGAGCTATAGAGTAAACGTTGAGTTGCCTGAAGGCGTTGATCCTAATGATGAATTCGAATATGATGAGTTTGGCGACTTCCTAATCACGGGAGTAGAGTTTGACAATGTTGAGTCCCCAGCATTGCCAATGAGCTGATAAAGCTAAGTTTTAAGATTAAGATAATTTACACAAATAACCGCGCACCCTAAAGTGAACCCCTTTTGTTAGAGAAAGTCTGGCGAAAGGGGTTTTGGTAAAAAATGAAAGAAAAAACTTGCCTTTGTGTGACAGAAGTGTTATTATCTTGATGTGGCTGACTAAATAACCAAGCATATAAAAACAATAAGTATATGATTCATTTAGCTTTAATGTAGAGAGTGAGGAAGGGACAGCATTATGAAACGTGTTGTAGGTAAAAATAAGTTAATAAGCATAGTTTTAATCACATTATTGATAATTGGCATGATTGCTACATCAGGGATGGCGGTCTTTGCTACAGATGAAGAAGGAGAGAGTCCGAAAATCACCCTTGATTTAAACGGAGCAAACGCAGAAGATGATTGGGTTGGAGAAGATGAACTGGACGAATCTGCCATAGAAGAGCTAAAATCTTTTCAAATGCCCGGTAAAAATGCCTACGATCACGATTCCTATATTTGGCCACCAGAGAATTGTGAGTTTGCCGGTTTAGAAATTACCACCAATAAGGATGGCAAGACTATAACTGCTCTTCCCGGAGATGTTGTAACCGGTCTGGATTTCTCAGAAGGTGGCCACATTAAATACCTGTGGAAGGAAGCGTATTATGATGTGACTATCCATGTTTCTACGGTCGATGGAGTAGACCAGCTCCCTCCAATCGTTATTGAAAAGGTTCCTGCAGCAACTGAATTCGAGGAAGCCCTTAAGCTTCTTGACCCTAGCTACACTCTTGAAACATCCATCTTTACCCTTCCCGGATATTCAGATGAATACAAGTTTCGTGAGTACAAGCCAATTACGGCATTTGATGAATACACTGACGAAGAAGAAAAGGTAGAAGCTTTTATTGAGAATGAAGTCGAGGACTATGATCCCATATTTGACAATATTGACGTTTACTATTGTCTCGCCAAGCCCATAGACCAGGTTAAAGTAACTGTAGAACCGCCACTTTGCGGAGAAGAGACAGATACCCCGTCTAAAGCATATGAGATTGGTGGCGAGGAACGGATGTTTTACTACTGGGAGGATCAGACGAATACACCTAAGGTCTCAATATCCGATAATAGATTAAGCATATCTGATGCTACTTGGATAGAATCATCGGATAATAATCGTACACCCTACAAAGGAACTCTTGAAGGAGACAAAACATACTACTTGGATTTTGAAATATATCCGGACCTTGGTTATTGCTTGGATATCACAGAAGGAGCTATAGAAATAACCGGAGCCGAACTGGAAAAGTTTGAAATTGATGATTTTTCCGACGACGAGGCAAGCTCGATATATGTAATTGCAAAAACAAAGGTAGAGCATGTTTGGGGCGATTGGGAAGTAACAAAGGAAGCAACCGAGGAAGAGGAAGGTATAGAGACTCGCTATTGCAAGAAGGATTCCTCTCACCAGGAAAACCGTAATATACCAAAACTCCCAAAGAAGGAGCCGGCGGAGACTGAACCAACAGAACCTAAACCAACGGGAACCGAGGGTAGCAATCAGTCAAACGCTTCAACAAATAAGCCGGCTTCTCAGTCCGAAGCTTCGGGGACAAATACAAACAAAGAATCTTCTAAAGCTAATACTTCAACCACAAACAAGAATTCAGCATCAACCAAGGCAACGACATCTTCAGTGCCAAAGACCGGTGATGAGAATAACCCGATTTTATTTATAGTAATATTTTCATTAGCTACAGTATTATCGGTAATATATCTGGCAAAAACCAGAGAAAGCAATGAAGAATAAAATATTAATCTATTCTTTTCTTTAAACCGACTGCGCTTAGCAGTGATAATCCAAATAGCAACGTCCAAATCAGGATGTCATTAGAGTCTCCGGTTCTCGGGGACTTTTCTGTTTTTGAAACCGACTTATTGGTATCGGTCTTCGTATCTGTATTCGTATTTGTATTTGTATTTGTATTTGTATTTGTATTTGTATTTGTATTGGCATTTGCATTTGCATTTGCATTTGCCGGCTTATTATTTGTTTTGTTTCCTTCGGAACTCGTATCGGTTGTCGAACCCTCAGGCTTGGTGCCCGGCTTGTCGCTGGGTTCAGTGCCCGGTTTGTCGCTGGGTTCAGTGCCCGGTTTGTCACTTGGCTCAGTGCCCGGCTTGTCGCTTGGCTCAGTGCCCGGATTGTCACTTGGCTCAGTACCTGGCTTGTCACTTGGCTCAGTACCTGGCTTGTCACTTGGCTCAGTACCTGGCTTGTCACTTGGCTCAGTGCCCGGCTTGTCGCTTGGCTCAGTACCCGGCTTGTCACTCGGTTCAGTGCCTGGCTTGTCGCTTGGTTCGGTACCTGGCTTGTCGCTAGGCTCTGTACCCGGCTTGTCGCTGGGCTCTGTACCCGGTTTGTCGCTGGGCTCTGTACCCGGCTTGTCGCTTGGCTCAGTGCCCGGCTTGTCTTCCGTGAGCTTCTCCAACCGCTCTTCTTCTATATGAGAAGAATCGTTCTTGCAGACTCTTCTTAGCAGTCCTTCTTCTTTAGTGGTAGGCTCTTTTACAACCTTCCACTCATCCCAATCATGTCCCTTCGGAATGATAATATCATCCTCGGACAATTCATTTGTAAGGTATTTATCGTCGTAAATCTTTTCGCCGGAGGAATCGTTATATACCCAGTGCTCCAACAGACCGTCTTCCTCGCAAGTCTTCTCTATACCTTCAACCTGCTTAATGTAGTGACTGCAGTTATTGCTGCAATCTGAATTGGCAATTGCCTTCATCCATGCAATATAAACCTCGTTGTAATGTGCTACAGGAATAATTGAAACGTTCTTAATAAGTGTAAGAGCATTTTCCAGTGCTTCTTCACCGCTATAGGGTTTTCCCTCGTTATGAAGAATCATATAACTTAATAGCACTCTGGCGTCATCTATATTCTGTAAAAGCGTTTCATAGTGATTGCGAACATCATTATAATACTCGCTTCCGAATTTGGAAGCTGTATCTTCTACCGGTCCTTCCAGGACTGCAGATATCAGTTTTTGAAGTTCGCCGTTGGCTGCATCTTCCAAATCGGAATAAACCCTAACGGGGTCGCCAGCTTCATCCGTTTCGCCCATGAACATATTCAAAACTGCGTCCACCAGACTTTGAATATTATCAGTCGGGATGAAATTAGAATTGGCAGGAAGAATAAATCCTAATAACACGAACAAAAGATTTCTGCATCCCTCAGCATCTATTTCGCTCATACCCGCCATGGTATTCGGTTCAGGACCGTTATAGCACGCTTTTATAAAGGCCTTAATTGATTCGTTGAGGGGTATTGATTCTGGATCTGACATAAACGTAAAGTCTTCGTGGAACTGAGAGAATACACTAAATACTAATGATAAAAAACCGGGGTTATCGCCTAAGTTATTTAGAACAGCGTTGGATACGGCATTGGAAACAGTATCAGCCACAGGTTCGTCTTCGTTCTCATAAATAAACTTTGAGAAATAAATCAGAAAATCATCAACAGTAGTATCGTCAGGGGAAATTGGTTCTCCTGTTAGATATGAAAGTAAATCGCACAGAGCTATCGTCACAGCTTCAGATTCACCTAAATCTCCTTGCTCTTCCTGGATGCGCTCCTTTGCGTATGCCAGGTATGTGAAGATAAGAGCTTTGATGGCTCCGTCCGGAAGCTGTATTTCATCAAGTTTCAAGCCGTGGGCATACATGAGGAGCATGCCGTATAAACCTGCAATTGATTTTAAAACTGTTTGATAATTATCCGATACATACGCTGCGTTAGAAGGTGCATTATGAATCAATCCGGCTACTCTTTCGTTTAGAAAACCTACCATGTCGTTAGACGAATGGGAGGCCTCGCTTTCCTGTATTTCCAATTTTCTTAGATTAAATGTATACCAACGGAAGAATTCAGGATTGCCTTCTGTGCAAAATTTATCAAATGCATACGGGCTTACATCCTGTAGTTCTCTCAGCATATCGTCAATAGTGACGCATCCTCCTCCATCGATGGATTCTTCGCTTCCATAATAGGTGAAGCCCCAACTTCCCGGAGGTAGCATTGTGATTACGTCATATGGGGCAAGAACATTTCTTATTCCGCTATATACATCGGAATTTGTATCCAAGGTTCCTCCGCTTGTATACGAGTACTCTGCGCCCGGTGTATCGTTTTCGTAAGGAGTGCCTCTGGAACCGGAAACAGATAGCTCTATGTTTTTCGAAGCACCGTTCTTAACTGTCTTGGGAGTAGCAAAGGTATAGCAATAAATGTCTTCAGGAGTGATGCTTACTTTTCCGTCAAAGTAATCGATGCCGCCACCTGCAAAGAATCCGCCAAGCATGTTTGCGATTGCTGCACCTCGGCTGTGACCGGCAATCCATACCTTGATATCGCCTTCAATATTATTCTCGTTTATGTATTGCTTTATGAAGCGAAGGGTTTCATCTCTGGCTTCTTTGAATCCGTAATGGAGATCTCCATCTTCAACAGTGAAGTTTCCAACCCATTCCTGCTTGTATCCTGCGCTTCGTGGTGCAATAGCAAGCAGAGTAAATGTTTTGCCGTTAACCTGAATGCTTCTATTTCCAACAGCGACGGAAGCGGAATTCTCCAACTGGCGAAGCTTGTAATAATCGTTAGTGGCAACATCTTCGAAGCCCATGGCGTTAAGCATATATATCACGTTGCCGGCGTTATCTTCTGTGTTAATCTCGTATTGGTCTTCGGTGCTGCCGAAACGACTTGCGGAGGCTATTGCAAGTTGAGAAGAAAGTACTGCCAGATGACAACATCCATCAAAGGATGACCGCATGAAACAGTCCTCTCGGAAGACGAAAGGATTAACTATCTGTTTATTAAAGTTTTCGTTTGAGGTGTACTGATAGTTTCCTTCTGTAACAAAGGAGGAATCTGTTTCGCTCGTAGAATTGTCAGAGGCATAAACAAAAGTAAATAGATTTGTCGTTGAGATAAGTACTGCTAAGAGTATAGCGATTGTTTTTTTCATTATTCTATTCATTTTTGCTACTCCTTCTATTAAAATCAGTTAAAAATGCTTCTCCTTATACTCTGTTAAAACCCGTAAAACCGTATTTTTCGTTTGGACTTATATGAAATGCCGGTTCGTAAATAGATATCCTATATCATGAAAAACAAAATCTTTCAAATAAAAGTTGCTTTTGATATTATACCATAATATTAAGCAAGATGTATTAGTTGATAACATCACAATGTATTGGCTGATAAAAGCACAGTATATTAACTGAAACTCGGCAAATGTATTAGTTGATAACACCACAATGTATTAGTTGATAAAAGCAAAATATGTTAGTTGAAACTCTGTAAATGTATCAGCTGATAAAGCCGCAATGCATTAACCGATAAAAGCAAAGTAAAAATGGTTGCAAACCCTTAAATGTGATATAATTAGATAAGTGTGTGGTTAGGTAGTTTTATTAGTTATCGTCAAAAGCAAGTTGCAATTGTAAAGACAGTCAGAGGTAATGAATAAATGCCGAGAATAAAACCATTCTGCGGGGTTAGACCTGCACCGGAACATGTAGAGAGCGTGTATGTTTACCATGGAGATGCAGGGGATGAAGCCAGGTCTAGAGCCAGAGCCAACACCCATCCCAACAGCATGCTTCATGTAAGTAGGGTTGATCTTTTGGTTTCTCCTGAGGAAGCAAAGGATGAAACTTTGCTCAGACAAAAGGCGAAAGCGACGTTTAACGGTTTCCTGGAAAACGAGATATTAATTAGAGACGAGAAAGAAAGCTTTTATATCTATCGTCTCAGCATGGCTAATCACAGTCAGACGGGAATAGTTGCCTGCGCTGATGTGAGAGACTATATCGATGGCACTATCAAAAGACATGAACTCACCCGAGTGGATAAGATTCACATCCAGGAGAAGGTGATTGAGAGGGTGGGTGGAAACATTGAACCCGTACTTTTGGTTTATGATTCCGATGCCAGTCCGGTCTCCGAATCAGGAGAGCAGAACTTGCCAGAAATGCTGGAGCGTTGGACGATTTCCCATGACAGCACCTACGATTTCTTTGATGAGGGTGGCGTGCGTCATGAGATTTGGGCTGTTGATGACGAAGTCTTCATACAAAAGGTTCAGAACTTCTTTGATGCAATCGATTCTCTATATATCTGTGACGGACACCATAGAATAGCCGCATCGGCGGATTATTACATAGAAAGCGAAGATTTGGTTGACGATGGTTCGACTAGTGATGAACTGGAGAGAGAACGTGTATTAAGGGCAGAGAAGAGTAAGTATTTCATGGCCGCAATCTTTCCGTCTGAAGAGATGCTCATACTGGATTACAACCGTGCAGTGAAGGATTTGAATGGACTTACGGAAGAGGAGTTCATGGAAAAACTAAGAGCCGTTCCCTTTGATGTAAGTGAGCTCGGACCTGAACCAACATATCCTTCCAAGGTGGGTGAATACACCATGGTCATGAATAATACCTGGTACAGTCTGGATTTGATTGGTGAAAGGGATTTATCCGATCCGGTTGCCGGACTGGATGTGTCGCTGCTCCAAAACAAGGTGTTACGCGATATCCTGGGAATAAAGGATCCGCAGCATGATGACAGAATTACCTTCATCAGTGGGAACAAAGGCCTGGGAGCCCTCCAAAAGACAACCAATGAAGAAATGACGGTTGCCTTTGCGATTGGCCCGCCTACAATGCATGAGATAATGAACGTATCGGATTCCGGTCTCACTATGCCGCCTAAATCTACTTTCTTTGAACCTAAACTAGTGAGCGGACTATTGGTTTACGAAATATAATTAACGGAATGCAGTTGGAAATCCAACGAGCAAAATCGGAGAAAAAGAATGAAGATTGTCCTGGAGCATCTCACTAAGCGCTATCCCAATCGAAATAAAAAGATAAAAGAGGAAGTAGTCGCTGTCCATGATTTCACATTTGAAATTCCGGACGGTAAGCTGGTTGGACTCCTTGGTCCATC
>CADBSP010000108.1 GCA_902797405.1 uncultured Eubacteriales bacterium
GATGCCAGAGTCCATGCGGTTGTTGTCCATGCCAGGAAGTATTCGTTATCCGTTCCCTTTTTCTTAAACTTAACAGTAAGGGTTATAACCTTAACTTCTTTATAGCCCTGTGCAACTTCATGGGAAGCGAGTCCTGTTCCGCAGCGTGGGCAGTATGGAAGTATCTTATGACCTTCGTAAATAAGGCCGGCCTTATGGAATTCCTTCAGTATCCACCAACCGGATTCGATATAGTTGTTATCCAGTGTGATGTACGGATTATCCAGGTCCACCAGATAGGACATGCGTTCCGTCATTTCACGCCATTTGCTGGTGTATGTGAATACGGATTCTCTGCAGCGGTCGTTGAATTCTTTGATGCCGTATTTTTCTATGTCCTGCTTGCCGTTCATGCCAAGCTGTTTTTCTACTTCAATTTCAACAGGAAGTCCGTGGGTGTCCCAACCGGCCTTTCTGTTTACCTGATATCCCTTCATGGTCCAGTAACGACAGACTGAATCCTTTAGGGTACGTGCCATTACGTGATGGATACCCGGCATGCCGTTTGCCGTCGGTGGTCCCTCATAGAAAATCCAAGGGGTCTTTCCTTCCCTCGTTTCAACGCACTTTCTTAGCAGGTCCTCTTCTTTCCATTTCTCTGCCTGCTGGTTTTGGACTTCCGCTACCGGAAGATCTGATAATTTCTCAAACATATCGTCTCCGTTATTCTTTATATTCTTTAATTATAAGTAATCAGTAGTTATTAAGTAATCTATACTAAACCAACTGTATGGTTTATCCGGCAAATCTCGCACCTAGGATTCATATAATCTGTTCAGTATCTAACCTGCAAAGTTTATCACAAATACAGGAGTTTTTCAATAATTTCATCTTCAATTTGGTTTTGTTTTCATCCTCAAATTGGTTTAGTTTTTTATCCTTTATTTGATTTAGTGATAATAATTATCATTTTTATGTTTACAATGATATTTTTTGTGGTACAATAGTTTTAGATTTGATTTAAAGAGCAGATAAGGTCAATAATCAAAGAAACATTATTAAGTTATTATTAATTCGTATAGTGCATCCCGACACATTTAAGCAAGTCATAACCAGACAAGCAATATCTGCGGGAATACACTGCGAAGTCAATGCAAAATGAAATTTGGAGGTAAACTACTATGAAATGGATTTGTTCAGTATGCGGACACGTACACGAAGGCGATCAGGCACCAGCAGAATGCCCTGTATGCAAGGCTCCTGCAGAAAAGTTCACACAGCAGGTTGAAGGCGAAATGAGCTGGGCTGCTGAGCATGTACTTGGAGTTGCTCAGGGTGCTTCACAGGACATCATCGATGGTCTCAGAGAGAACTTCAACGGTGAGTGCACAGAGGTTGGTATGTACCTGGCAATGAGCCGCGTAGCATTTAGAGAAGGATATCCGGAAATCGGTGAATATTGGAAAACCGCAGCATTTGAAGAAGCTGATCACGCAGCTAGATTTGCTGAACTTCTGGGCGAAGTCCTTTCAGACTCCAGCAAGAAGAACCTGGAAATGAGAGTTGCTGCAGAAAACGGTGCAACATTAGGTAAATTCGAACTTGCTAAGAGAGCAAAAGAAGAAGGTCTCGATGCTATTCATGACACAGTTCATGAAATGGCCAGAGACGAAGCTCGCCATGGCAAAGCCTTCGAAGGACTCCTAAAGAGATACTTTGGTTAATATATGAACTTAAAACGGTTCCCACTTAATTGGGAGCCGTTTTTTTTTATTTTTTCTAACATATATCTATAGCCCTATTTTCTATAATATGTTAAAATCTAGGCATGGAATTCTTTTTTAAACATACTAAAAAACTAATCATTGCATCTATTACCCTCTTTATCCTTTTGGCTATTATAGGGTATTTTGTTATTAATGGAGACGATACTAATTTAACATATAAGGACCATCATATAGCCTATAACGATGGATGGGATTTAACTATTCATGGTAGCACTGAAGAAAATGTTACCCTGCCTGTCTATGTAAAGACATCCAAGCACGAATCTGCAGTTCTTTCAAGAGAGCTACCTGATGTCATACCCGACGATTCGGCGATTACCACCAGAAACTATCATCAGATACTGGAAGTTCGTGTCGACGGAGAATTAATCTTTTCACTCCCGAACGAAAACTGGAATCATGCTTCAAACATCATAAGCGATGAATGGTGTCTCATTGAAATAAAGCCGGAATACGCAGGTAAAACTCTTGAAATGAGCTATACCAACACGACCGTATTCCCCTTTACCGCCTATATTGGAGACTATTATTTCGGAGACGACAATTCAATAGTCCATCACATACGCGACAAAGGTTTCCCGGGGACGATAATAGGCATAATAATGATATCCATCGGTCTCCTTCTATTTATGATTAGTATCTTTTACAGAAAGCACACTAATCAATCCACAAATACTGCCATGGGTCTCGCCTTCATGTGTTTCGGATTTTGGATGGCGAATCGTTCAAAGATGGGACTTTTTTCGGCGTATTCATTCTACGTCTATCAGCTGGCGCTAATGGCACTGCTATTGGTAGCACCTTTGGTTTTCCTTTATTCATTCTTTAGAAACCATGCCTTTAAACGCACTGCATTCGGCGGTTTTATAATCTGTGCCTTATGCGATATCTTTTTAGTATCTTCAAGCTTCTTTATTAATTACGACATCGAAATCATTTGTATGTTTTCATATGGACTCACCGCTTTGGCTCTGACACTAAATGCGTATTCCCTATTCCAGGGAGGATTCGGAAAACCAATCCCAGGACAAAGACCTATAGACAGGCTGCTCGACCAAACAGAGTTTATCTCTAATTTAATCTTTCCTGTATTCGGAACAGTCGAGCTGCTAACCTACAATAGAATGCTCTGGACCGAGTCCAGTGAGATGTTTATGACCGCTATTCTAGTATATGCGTTTATTTATTGGTTCTTCATCTTCTGGCGTACCTTCCTGGTAGTTCAGGATAGAACCAATGTCACCAAACAGCTCCACGACAGTCGGATGGAACTTATGATGGGTCAAATCCAGCCCCACTTCATCTTCAATACACTTAGCTCTATTAGAACACTGGTAATGGTGGATCCAAAGCTTTCATACGATATGCTATACGACTTCTCCAATTATCTGAGAGCCAATATCGACAACGTCACCAACCTGGAAGGCATCAAATTTTCCGCAGAAGTTGAACATATCAAAAGTTACGTTAACATTGAGAAAGTACGATTCGGAGATAGACTTGAAGTCGAATACGATATTCAGGCTGATGACTTTACCGTACCGCCTCTTTCGATTCAACCATTGGTGGAGAATGCTATTAAGCACGGTGTATGCAAAAAAATGGAGGGTGGCACTGTTTATTTAAGAAGTTACGAGACCGATGACTTCTATGTCGTTGAAGTAGATGATAACGGTATTGGATTTAATGCCGAATCTGCCAGCAAGGTATTTGGTGCCTTCCTTACAGGTAATGCGTCAAATCATAAGAACGGACCTATTTCTCCTTCAGATCTTGGCACCGTAATAGAATCACTTAACTTACTCGATAAAGAAGGAGAAAAAATACAAATAATTGAGTCTGCAATTGTATCTGAACCTTCCCTAACCGGAAATGGTTCAGAAAAACATCACTCCGCAGGAATGATGAATATCATGCTCAGATTAAAAGAGATGTCCACGGCTAAAGTGGAAATCGAGAGTAAGGAAAATGAAGGAACCACAATCAAAGTTCTATTCCCAAAAAAAGTTGCTGATGCCGGCAGCGACGACACTAATGAAGAATAATAAAAAGAAATAATATGGATTAAGTAAGCTACGCATATTATTTCTAATAAAAATATCTATATTTCATCAATAACA
The DNA here is from genome assembly GCA_902797405.1 of uncultured Eubacteriales bacterium. GTDB lineage: Bacteria > Bacillota > Clostridia > Peptostreptococcales > Anaerovoracaceae > Eubacterium_B. The sequence continues at coordinate 3,887 of CADBSP010000108.1, forward strand.
AAACCGCTGTAATGATTGAATAATCAATCACCGCAGCGGTTTTTATCAATTCCTTTTGTCCTATAAGTCTGTAAGCTTAGCTCAGTTTATCCTATAGGCTACGAGATACTAGCTACCGGCAATAAACTTTGAGCTACGAGCTATATCCTATAAGCTTAACTTACAGGTCTGCTCTCAGTAGGTTAATTCTGTTCTGATTGTCGATTTCTGCAACCTTTACTATTACAGTGTCACCAACATTCATTACATCCTCAACCTTCTCTACGCGGTTCTTTGCCATCTTGGAGATGTGGAGGAGGCCCTCTTTACCCGGAAGGATTTCTATGAATGCACCAAAGTTCATGATTCTAGTTACAGTACCTTCATATACTTCCCCTACTTCTACATCCTTTGTAAGAAGTTCGATTTCCTTTCTGGCAGCTTCTGCACCCTCCATGTCAACGCTGTAGATTGTTACCAGGCCACTATCGTCGATATCAATCTTTGCTCCTGTTTCAGCAATGATTCTGTTGATTGTTTCACCACCCTTACCGATGACTACTCTAATCTTATCAGGATCTATCTTCATGGACATGCTTCTCGGAGCATACTTGGATAGCTCTGTTCTCGGTTCTGCTATTTCTTCGAGCATGATGTTCATGATATGCATACGACCTTCCTTTGCCTGAGAAAGAGCCTGCTGGAGGATTTCTCTGGAGAGGCCGTGGACCTTTATATCCATCTGAAGAGCTGTAACACCAACTTCTGTTCCTGTTACCTTAAAGTCCATGTCGCCAAGGAAGTCTTCCATTCCCTGAATGTCAGAAAGAACTACCATGTCGCTGGTTCCGTCTTCATTTACACGTTCGATTAGGCCCATTGCGATTCCTGCTACCGGACGCTTGATTGGAACACCGGCATCCATGAGAGCAAGTGTGGATCCGCATGTAGAAGCCATGGAACTGGAACCGTTGGAACTCATGATTTCAGAGACAACTCTGATTGCATATGGGAATTCCTCTTCCGATGGAAGTACAGGAAGAAGTGCTCTTTCTGCTAATGCACCATGACCGATTTCTCTGCGGCTGGCGCTTCTCGGAGCCTTAGCTTCACCTGTGGAATAACCCGGGAAATTGTAGTGGTGCATGTATCTCTTCTCAGTCTGCTCTGTAATTCCATCGATGGTCTGCATCTCGGAAAGAGGTGCAAGTGTACATGCGGAAAGTGCCTGTGTCTGACCACGCTTAAAGAGTCCTGTTCCGTGTACTCTTGGAAGAACTCCGGTTTCGCACCATACAGGTCTGATTTCAGTAACCTTACGGTTGTCAGGACGGATACCTTCATCCAGAATCATCTTACGAACGTTTTCTTTCTTAATTGTATACATGATGCCTGAAATATCTCCGATATTATCAGGATATTCTTCAGCAAAGTGTTCCTTAACATCCTTCTCAACTGCATCCATATTTGCAAGGCGTTCCTGCTTCTCTACAGTATGGATTGCATCGATCATCTTCTGCTCGCCGTATGCCTTTACTGCCTCTTCCATGCCTTCAGGAAGTTCTTTCTCTACGATTTCCTGCTTAGGCTTTCCGACTTCGGCAACAACTTCTTCTATGAATTCAACAATCTTCTTTATCTCTTCATGACC
>CADBSP010000109.1 GCA_902797405.1 uncultured Eubacteriales bacterium
CCAATCAATGACAGAATCAAAAAAACAGGCGAATCCGAAAACATGGATAGGCCAATTATCGCCGCATAATATATTACTGTAACAATTGGATGAAAGTTTTTCATTATATGCCTAATGGTATTTAGAGCGCATTATTCGCCCTTATTCTTCCCATCGCTTTTCTTATCCCTGAATAATATCGTACATCTCCTGTGCATCTTCTTTTCTGGGAGATTCGGTTAAGGCTGTAACCTTAACGGATATGGAACTATTGCCAAAGGTTATATGTATGACATCCCCTATTTCCAATTCGGTGCCGGCTTTAGCAACTCTTCCATTTACGGATACTCTTCCGCCATCGCACGCTTCCTTGGCAACCGTACGTCGCTTAATCAGTCTGGAGTTTTTTAGGTATTTATCCAATCGCATTTTATTTTTCCCCATTTAAAAGTGCTAATAATTGTTTACTGCTATATTATACGATTTATTAACCACTTTGCGCAAGGCATCCTGTCGTGATATACTCAAACTAGGTCTTCATTTGAATTAGATAAGAAAGGAACAACTGAAATGGAATGCAAATCATTAGATCAGAATTCAAAGGATTTATCAAATAGAAATTACGCGTTCTTTAGTCATTTGGATTGCGAGTTCTTCCCCTGTCATAAGACTAACGATCCGGAGAACTTCAATTGTCTGTTCTGCTATTGTCCTCTATACGCCCTGGGACCCGATTGCGGAGGGAACTACTCTTATAACGAAACAGGGTTCAAGGATTGTAGCAAATGCATGTTCCCTCACGTGAAGGATAATTATGATAAGATAATTGCTCGTTATTCAGACATAATAAAGATTGCAGCAGAGAAGAATAAAGAATAAAGGATAAAGAATAAAGGATAAAGGATAAAAAAACTACTGCATCCGGGTATACTTTTGCAACTAAAGCAAGCAAAGCACCTGCAACGCAAAGCGGCAGTTCCATAAAGGAACTGCCGCTATTTTTTCTGCTTTACGCTGTTTTATTTTTTCTTGTTAACAGCATCCTTCAAAGCCTTACCAGCCTTGAATGTTGGAGCCTTGGAAGCTGGGATCTTGATTGTTTCGCCCGGCTTACGAGGATTTCTACCCTCTCTTGCTTTTCTCTTCTTAGTTTCGAATGTACCGAAACCAATGAGCTGTACCTTTTCTCCCTTAACAAGTGCAGTCTGTACTGTTGTAAGGAATGCATTGATAGCAGCCTCAGCATCCTTCTTTGTGAAATTAGTTTTCTTTGCCACTTCAGCAACCAATTCAGCTTTGTTCATTGTAAATCCTCCTTAAAAATTAAGCACGCTGACTCTTTATTTCATCCCAGAGCCCGTCCATCTCATCCAGTGACATTGTTTCTAATTTTTTACCGGATTTATTGGCCGCCTCTTCTATCATACTGAACCTTTGGATAAATTTGTCCGTCGAGAGATTCAATGCTTCTTCAGGATCAATCTTGGCGAAACGTGATACATTTATCACAGAAAAAAGCAAATCACCAAGTTCTTCTTTCATGTCTCCGTAATTTGCATCCCTCTTCGCTGAACAGAATTCCTCCAACTCTTCTCTGACTTTATCAATAGCAGGTTCGATATTATCCCAGTCGAAACCAACATCTGCTGCTCTCTTCTGAACCTTCTCACCTCTTATCAAAGCCGGAAGTGATTTTGGTACATCCTTCAAACGTTCCGTATGGGTGATGTTTCCGTGCTCTTTGCTCTTAATATTCTCCCATTTTTCAAGGACTTTGTCAACTGTTTTTGCCTCACCATTTGAAAAAACATGGGGGTGACGGTTTATCATTTTTTCACATTCGAAATTTACAATATCGACAAAATCAAATTCACCTTCCTCCTTGGCAAGGTCGGCATGGAACACAATCTGAAGAAGAACATCACCTAATTCCTCTCTTAGGTTTTCAAAGTTCTCTCGATTAATGGCTTCTACAACTTCATAGCTTTCTTCTATTAGTCCGCGTCTTAGACTGCTGTGGGTCTGTTCCATATCCCAGGGACAATTGGTTCTAAGAGTTTTCACCAAATCCACAAACCTTCTAATTGCAGTCTCTTCAGATGTTGCATCATCATATAAAAACGAATACTCATCTCTTAAGTTAGTTCTATCTACCATCATACTCACCCTATACTACCAATTCTTCACGAATTTCCTTATCAAGGAATTAAGCTTCTCACCTTTAGGCATTTCCGCAATATCTTCCGGCTCTGCAACTCTTATAACAATAACCATAATTGCGTAAACAAAA
>CADBSP010000110.1 GCA_902797405.1 uncultured Eubacteriales bacterium
AATAATGAAAAACAATAATAACAAAAACTAATTATGGACAATAATAATAAATATAATAATGATTTATAACAGGAATCTTAATTAAATAAAACCATATTACTAAATAACAACAATAATTAATAAAATCCAATAATCATAAGGAGTTATGTAAAATGAGCAATTTGCGGGAAGAGTGTGGTCTCTTCGGTATTTTTTCAAATGAAACGGTTGATGTTGCACACACAACGTATTATGGACTTTTTGCACTTCAGCATAGAGGCCAGGAAAACTGCGGAATCGTTGTTAACGATGACGGTATTTTCACCAGCAGAAAGGATGTTGGACTCGTAGAGGATGTCTTTGATGCCCGTAGTTTAAACGATTTAGGAATGGGTAATATGGCTGTCGGTCATGTCCGATATGGAACAACGGGAACCAGCACTAGGGCCAATTCCCAGCCGATGGTTGTAAATCATCATAAAGGCCGCATGGCAATTGCCCATAATGGAAACCTGGTCAATGCATACGAGCTTCGTCAAGAATTGGAATTGGAAGGTTCCATATTCCATTCCACCAATGACACAGAAGTAATTGCATACATAATAACCAAGGAGCGTATAAAAAGTGGCTCCATTGAAGAGGCAGTCGAAAAGTCCATGGATAGATTGGACGGTGCTTATTCTTTGGTGATTATGTCTCCAAGCAAGATGATTGCAGTTAGAGACAAGTATGGATTTAGACCGCTTCTCTATGGACAAAGGGACGACGGTGCATATATCGTTGCATCTGAAACCTGTGCCTTGGATGCTGTAAACGCAAAATATATTAGAGACTTAAAGCCCGGTGAAATAGTTGTTTTCTCCAAGAACGGAGTTACTTCCATAGAAACCAACTGCAACAAGGCTCCACATAAGATTTGCATTTTCGAATATCTATACTTTGCTCGCCCTGATTCGGATATTGAAGGAGTAAGTGTCCACGAAGCAAGGATGAGGGCAGGGGCGTGCCTTGCTATGGAGCACCCGGTACATGCCGATGTTGTTATCGGTGTACCTGATTCAGGTATAAGCGCGGCTATAGGCTATGCGCAGCAGTCCGGCATTCCTTACGGAATCGGTTTCATAAAGAATAAATATATAGGTCGAACATTTATCGCGCCCGGGCAATCAAATAGAGAAGATAAGGTTATGATCAAGCTTAACGTTCTTAGGGAAACCGTAAATGGAAAACGAGTAGTTTTGGTCGATGACTCAATTGTTAGAGGAACCACAATCGCTAGAATTATTAAACTGGTTAGAGATGCCGGTGCCAAGGAAATACATGTAATGAGCTCCGCTCCACCGTTTATGAATCCTTGCTATTATGGTACGGATATCGACTCCAGGGATAAGCTGATTGCGTGTAAGATGTCCACGGAAGAGATAGCCAAGCACGTAGGAGCGGATAGCGTTGGATATTTGGATATCGATCATCTCCATATGCTACTTGGAACAAAGAAGGACGAAGGCTATTGCCATGCCTGCTTTAGCGGTGAGTATCCGACGAAGGAACCTATTACAACGGTTCTAGATAAATTTGAACACAAAATAAGCGAAAAGAAATAAGGGTAATCCATATCTCGAATCATTTATTGATTGAATTATTCATAAATAATGAAATCTAATCTAACATAATTTGAAAGGAAAAACGATGTCAAAGAGTTTTAGCGAAAGCTATAAAGAAGCCGGCGTCGATATTACAGCCGGGTATAAATCCGTAGAACTGATGAAGGAATTTGTTGGCAGGACCATTACAAAGGGTGCGGCTATAAATGGTGAAATCGGCGGGTTTGGCGGACTATTTGAGATGGATCTTTCCGATACGCCCAATCCTGTTCTGGTAAGCGGAACAGATGGTGTGGGGACGAAATTAAAGATGGCTTTCCTCATGGATAAACATGATACAGTTGGAATTGATTGCGTTGCAATGTGCGTAAATGACATTCTCTGCGTTGGAGCAAAGCCCCTTTATTTCCTGGATTATATTGCATGCGGAAAGAATTATCCCGAGAAGATTGCCCAAATAGTAAAGGGTGTGTCGGAGGGGTGCATTCAATCTGATGCGGCTCTTATCGGCGGTGAAACCGCAGAGATGCCAGGGTTTTATCCGGAGGACGAATACGACCTGGCAGGTTTCGCTGTTGGTGTAGTCGATAAATCCAAAATCCTGGATAAAACCGCAATAAAAGAAGGCGATGTAGTCGTTGCTCTTCCTTCTTCGGGCGTTCACTCCAACGGTTTTTCCCTTGTTAGAAAGGTCTTTGATGTTGAAAACGTTGATATTAACGCACCTGTCGGAACACAATACGGCGAATTTATAAAGGATGCACTTGAGAATAATAAGGGTGGCGCAGATATTGCGAGCATCATGAGTTTTGCAAATAAATCCATTGGTGAAATCCTTCTTACTCCAACAAAGATATATGTAAAACCAATCCTCGCACTTTTCGATAAAGTAAAAGTTAAATCCATAGCTCATATTACGGGAGGCGGATTCTATGAAAACATTCCAAGAGCGCTCCCTGATGGCTTTGGTGTCGAGATACAAAGAAAAGATGTAAGGGTTCTTCCGATTTTCGATCTTATATCCAAACAAGGGAAGATTCCTGAAAGAGATATGTTTAACACATTTAATATGGGAGTTGGAATGACAGTCATTCTCTCACCAGAAGATGTGGATGAAGCTATTTCCGTATTGAAGGAAAACGGCGAAGATGCTTATGTTTTAGGTAAGGTCACAGCCGGAGAAAAGGAAGTTAGAATAATAGAAAATGCAGAATAATAAAACGAGAATCGCTGTTTTGGTCTCCGGTGGTGGAACCAATTTGCAGGCTTTGATTGATGCGGAAAAATCAGGAGAAATAAAGAGCGGAAAAATAGTTTTGGTCGCCACTACAAATCCAAATGCCTTTGCTTTAAAGAGGGCTGAAAATGCCTGCATAGAGACCTTTGTTTATGAAAATGAACCTGAGCTTATTGCAAAGCTTAAAAGTGAAGGAATTGAGCTAATTGTTTTGGCAGGGTTCCTAAGAATACTCAGCCCAGAATTCATAAATGAATATCCTGACAGAATTATAAACATTCATCCTGCTCTTCTTCCTTCATTTGGTGGAAAAGGGTGCTATGGAATCCACGTCCATGAGAAGGCGTTGGAATATGGAGTGAAAGTCAGCGGAGCAACGGTTCACTTTGTTAATGAGATTCCTGATGGTGGGAAAATAATTGCACAGAAGGCTGTTTATGTGGAGCCGGGAGACACGCCTGAAACTCTGCAGAAACGTATCATGGAAGAAGCGGAATGGGTTATACTTCCTATGGCAGTGGAAGCAATTTCTGAGATTATTTTAGACGAACGAACAGCGAGCAAGAATTGACAAGATTAGTTTTTTACTTATTGCATAAGTGATTATTAATGACAAGACTAATGACTATTAGTGACAGCATAAGTAATCTTTAGTGATAATATTAATGATTAAATTAAGTTTAGTAATAATTGATTTAAGAAAATAAAATAGCAAAGAGGTTTTTTATGAATAATGGTATAAAAGTTGGTTTGATAATAATAGGTATTTCAATTTTGGGATTCGCCTTTTTTACGATTTCCGGAAGAGAAATGCCTTCATTTTTTACACGATTCATGATAATGGGCGTAGTTATCACAGCGCTGGGCGTGTATGCTATTTTTGCCGAAAAAAAGGATAAAAATGACGAGAGAAGACTAAGAAAATAAGAACCTTATTTAGTAATCTGAATAAATAAAATAATAAATTAATCAATTACATTTAACGCTTTTCTAATTCGAAAGGATTAATTATGGATGTCTATGAAGTAAAAGGCTTTAATGAATTAGTTGAAGGAAATTCATATCCCGGTCGAGGAATAATACTAGGAATCAGTCCCGATGGAAGCAAGCTGGTTACAGCATATTTCATCATGGGAAGATCGGATAACAGCAGGAACCGAACCTTTGTCAAAGACGGAGATGATCTCATGATAGTTCCTTTTGATGAAAGTAAGGTAGAGGATCCCAGTCTCATAATTTATTATCCTGTCAGGGTTTATAAGGATTATCTGATTGTAACAAACGGAGATCAGACTGATACAATCAGAGATTATTTGGATAGACAGGAAACCTTTGCTGATGCCCTTAGAAGCAGGGCCTTCGAACCGGACGGGCCTAATTGGACCCCTAGAATCAGCGGAATCGCTTGGGTTTCTCATAAGAACATTCCTTACTATAAGATGAGCATTCTTAAAGCCGGTGACCCAGATGGCATCATCTGTAATAGGTTTTTCTATGAATATGAAGGTGCTCCTGGCTTGGGTCATTTCATTCATACCTATGTTTCAGATGGAAATCCGATTCCAACCTTCCAAGGTGAACCAAGGAGAGTTGACATTCCAAATGACATAAATGAATTCACCGAGGAGATTTGGGAGTCTTTAGATAGCGCAAATAAAATATCTCTTTATGTGAGATATACGGATATTGACAGCGGAAAATACGAAGATACGATAATCAATAAATACGTTTAATAAATCAAAACAATTACTGCTATTAGCACAAGTCTGTAGATGTTAAGCATTAAATACTATTTTTTAAAAGGACTGATATCAATGAAAGAATTCGAATTAAAATATGGATGTAACCCAAATCAAAAGCCTGCTCTAATCTATATGGAGGATGGTTCAGAGCTTCCGATAGAAATCTTAAATGGAAGGCCCGGTTATATTAATTTCCTGGATGCTTTTAATAGCTGGCAATTAGTTAAAGAGGTGAAGGAAGCAACGGGACTTCCTGCTGCAACATCATTTAAACACGTAAGTCCAACATCTGCAGCTGTAGGAATAAAGATGTCTGAGATTCTAAAGAAAGCGACCTTTGTCGATGATATAGAAGGCTTGGATGATTCGGAAATCGCTACAGCATATGCTCGAGCCAGAGGAACCGACAGAATGTCCAGTTTCGGAGATTGGGTTGCGCTTTCCGATACCTGCGATGAAGTAACCGCAACAATATTAAAACGAGAAGTTTCCGACGGAATCATCGCACCTGGGTATACGCCTGAAGCATTGGCAATACTTAGTTCCAAAAAGAAAGGCGCATACAATATCGTTAAAATCGATTCCGATTATATTCCAAATCCAAAGGAAAAGAAGCAGGTCTTTGGAATCACTTTTGAGCAGGGAAGAAACGATTATAAAATTGACGAAAGGGTTCTTACAGAAATCGTTACAGAGAATAAGGATCTTCCCGATTCAGCAAAGAGGGATTTGATGATTGCTCTCATCACTCTTAAATATACGCAATCCAATTCCGTTGCATTTGCTGTGGACGGACAGGCTATCGGTGTTGGAGCTGGACAACAATCTAGAATTCATTGCACCAGACTGGCAGGAAGCAAGGCTGATCTTTGGAACCTGAGACAGTCCGAACGTGTAATCGAGCTCCCCTTTAGAGATGATTTAGGTCGCCCTGACAGAGACAATGCAATCGATATTTATCTGGGTGAAACACCGGAAGATATTCTTTCTGACGGTGCCTGGGAAAGAGTGTTCACAGAAAAACCAAGGCTCTTCACTTTAGAAGAAAAGAGGGCATTCCTGGACACTATTAAAGGTGTCTCCCTTGGAAGCGATGCTTTTTTCCCATTCGGGGACAATATCGAACGCGCATATAAGAGCGGTGTCTCCTATATTGCAGAACCCGGAGGTTCGGTCCGCGACGACAACGTAATTGAGGTTTGCAACAAATACAATATGACGATGTGCTTTACCGGCATGCGTCTATTCCATCATTAATTCCGGTGCTTAGCGATTGACAAGAGTTATGAGTTATGACTAGATTGCGAACAACAAATAGTGAAGACAGAGTGAGGATAAAATGAACATAATGGTAATTGGTGGTGGCGGCCGCGAACACGCCATCATAAAGAGCATAAAAAAGAATCCGAATGCCGATAAGATATATGCGCTTCCCGGAAATGGCGGAATTGCATCTGATGCTGAGTGCGTGGATATTGGAGCAACAGATTTGGATAAGATAATAGAATTTGCCAAATCAAACGATATCGACTATGCCGTAGTAGCTCCCGACGATCCACTTGTAATGGGCCTTGTAGATATGTTGGAAGAGGTTGGAATCCCTTGCTTTGGTCCATCCAAGGACGCTGCAATTATCGAAGGCAGCAAGGCTTTCTCTAAAGAACTAATGAAGAAATACGGTATTCCAACTGCGGAATATGAAATTTTTGATGATATAGATGATGCATACGAATATGTGGAAACCTGTAATATCCCCGTGGTAATAAAGGCGGACGGACTTGCACTGGGAAAGGGTGTTATTATTGCGGAATCCAGGGATGATGCGAAGGCAGCTATAAAGTCCATCATGGAGGATAAGGCCTTTGGCAAAAGCGGAGACACTATAGTAATAGAAGAATTCCTAGAGGGGCCTGAAGTTTCAGTGCTTTCGTTTACCGATGGAAACACTCTTATTCCAATGGTTTCTTCCATGGATCATAAGAGAGCTATGGACGGTGATCAGGGGCTTAATACCGGTGGTATGGGTACAATCGCTCCAAATCCTTATTATACAGATGAAGTCGCAGCGATATGCCATGAAGAGATTTTTCTTCCTACGATGCTTGCCATGAATAGGG
>CADBSP010000111.1 GCA_902797405.1 uncultured Eubacteriales bacterium
CATCTCCAATGAAGCCATCAGTATATACGAAGGGCTGGAACTCTGAACCATTTGTAATTTATCGGCAAGAAGCCCTTTGTCTACCCTATCGCTACATACGTTTACTATAGCGGTTTGGGTAAATGAGGCCAATGTTTTATGCGTGCTGCTTATAACTATGTCCGCTCCGGAGAACTCCGCGGGCATTGGCGCTATTGTTGGATTAGAACTTCCAGATTTTGTTGACTGCGAGGTCCCTGATTTGATTGAATCCGAACTTTCATTTTGACTCTTTATACTGTGAAGCAGAGCCAGATGTGCCCCGTGTGCCTGATCAACTATTAGGATTGCACCATGTCTATGACAGATATCTGCGATTTCTTTTATGTCACTCATTACTCCATAATAATTAGGACTCGTGATGACTGCTGCGCAAATATTATCGTCCTTTTTTAGTGCATCTTCTATAGCTTCGGGACTTATCGCACCCGCAATATAGTTTTTGGTTTGCTCGAAACTGCCTTCTATCGAAGTTTCTCTGGTTTTGCTATAACTATTATCTACCGAAGTATCGCCTGTTTGTCCGGATTCTTCACGAACAATGTTAATATAATATTTTTCCGGGAATACATAGAGCGGTTTAGCTCCTGAAAGACGCGTTCCGTTATAAACCGACTTATGGCAGTTTCTTGCAATGAGTATTTTGGGTGTAGCACTGTCTTTCGCTTGTCTTTGATCGACGGCAGTTAGAATAGCAGCAATCAGCCCAGCGCTGCTTCCACCAATGGATAAGAAAGTTTGTATTACGGAGCTTTGGATGTCAGAGTGTTGTATATCAGCGTTTTGGATATCAGAGTTATGGATATCGGAGTTTTGATTGTTGTGGTTTTGCTCTACAGTTTGAAAATGCAGATTGTTGAAGTAATCCGCATATCGGTCCATGATATTTTTAATAACTGTTTCAGGCTGGAAAAGATTATCCGCCCCCGGGATTTCCGTAACATCCATGTCCACAAGTCTTTTAAGCACCTCACCATATCCAAGTTCGCGGTAGAGCCGCGCCCCTTTGTGTCCGGGCATATGAAACGAGACATTGTTATTATCGGCATGGCTAATCAAAAAACTTATCAAACTGTTCTTGTTGGCATCCATAAATAAACCCTCCAGCTATAGAAGTGGCGAAAGAACACGAAGCACACCATCAATCAAAAGTCCGACGAGATTTGTTCTACAGTCTTCAATAGTCAAGCGCCTTGATTTTGAAAAAGTGAGTTTGCAATCCTCTTTTAGTTTACGAAGAGCACCGGAACCAATCATCAGAGTTCCACATTCAAAGTGGAGATACAGACTGCGGTAGTCCAGATTAATCGTCCCAACTACACCAATTCTATCATCTGCCAAAATACTCTTTGCATGAATAAATCCCGGACTGTATTCATAAATTCGAACTCCGGATTTAATCAAAGGCTGATAATGCGATCTGGTTAATCTGTATATTATTTTCTTGTCCGGTATTCCCGGCGTAACCAGGCGCACATCCACCCCTCGGCGAGCCGCAAGCCTCAAGCAGGATAGCATTTCCGAGTCGAGGATGAGATATGGAGTATATATATACACATAGTCTTCCGCCTGGTTAATGATTTCCATATATACGTTCTCGCCAACGTTCTCATCATCCAACGGCGAGTCGGAGAAGGGCTGAATAATTCCGTCGCTATCAAAGACATCCGGGTGATAAACATGAGGAGCAAATACAGTGTAGTCTGTATCGGTTTTTCTGTAAGCATTCCAGACGTTTAGGAACATCACTGTATAATTCCAAACCGCCTCACCTTCTATGCGAATCCCGTTATCCTTCCAATGTCCGAATCGTTCTATCCTGTTAATATATTCATCCGCTATATTGAACCCACCGGAGTAACCGATATAACCATCAATAACTGTAATCTTTCTGTGATCCCTGTTATTGTATACCAGGTTCAGAATTGGTCTCACCGGGTTGAATACCACCACCTTTATTCCCTCTTTTTCCAAAAGCTTCGGGAATCCGTATGGAATTTTATCCATCGAACCTACATCATCATAAATGACGCGAACGTCCAACCCTTCCTTTACCTTTTCTTTTAAAACTTCAAAAATCTCATTCCACATTTCACCGCTACCAATTATGAAGTACTCCATGAAGATGAAATGTTTGGCATTTCTGAGATCCTCCAGCATTACTGGATATGCAGTATCTCCAAGTCTAAAGTATCTGCTCCTGGTATTGGACCAGGCTGGATAGGGACCCTCATTTGCTACATAGTCAATCGTCCTCTGAAGACGGCTGTCATCCAATTCATCCAGGTGATCCACCTGGATCAGGTCATTTCTATGCACCGCTTCCACTTCGTCAATTATACGTTTTAGTCTCTTGGATGGCCTTTTGTTTCCAAAGAAAGCGTACATCAAAGTCCCCAATATGGGGAGAAGCGTGATTATCAGAATCCAACCCAGCTGATAAGCACCACTGTCATTTCTATATATGACAAATAGAGCCATTAAAACCGCAATTATCGTAAATATCACGGAAATAATGTCTCCATATTCGCTTAGTTTGGTGGTTGCTGCCACTATCCAAAGAAACTGGACAAGGACAATAAGCGAAGTAATCAAAAGACGACTGAATATTTTACTGAAAAAACGTTTTATGTAAGACATATGTAAGGCATTAGTATTTATTCATTAAGGGAGGGTTCCCGAAGGGAACCCTCCCTTATTCTCTAGCTTTATTTGGCAGGAATAATGTCTACTCCCATGTATTTTCTGAGGGCTTCAGGGATCACAACACTGCCGTCTTCCTGCTGGAAGTTTTCCAGAATGGCTGCAACCGTACGGCCGACTGCCAGTCCGGATCCGTTCAATGTGTGGACGAATTCAGCCTTTTCTTTTCCTCTACGGAATCTGATTCCGGCGCGGCGAGCCTGGAAGTCCTCGAAATTGCTGCAGGAGCTTATCTCTACATATCGACCGTAGCTTGGCATCCAAACCTCGATGTCGTAGGTCATAGCGGAACTAAAGCCGAGATCCCCGGAGCTAAGTCGAACAACCCTGTACGGCAGGTTCAGTGCTTGCAGCACTGCCTCAGCATCAGCCGTGAGTTTCTCCAGCTCGTCGTAAGATGTCTCCGGCGCAACAAACTTGACCAGCTCCACCTTATTGAACTGATGCTGACGGATCAGGCCGCGAGTATCGCGGCCTGCGGAACCTGCCTCCGCACGGAAACACGGCGTATAGGCCGTATAGTAAACCGGGAGTTCTTCCTCCGCCATTATCTCCTGTCCACGCATATTCGTGACGGGAACCTCCGCCGTCGGCACCAGGAAGAAATCCTTTTGAGGCAGATAAAACATATCCTCCTCAAACTTAGGAAGCTGCCCGGTTCCCGTCATCGCGGTTCTATTCACCATAAATGGAGGAAGTATCTCCACATAATCCTGATCAATAGTGTGAAGATCCAGCATAAACTGGATGCATGCGCGCTCCAGGCGGGCTCCCAAACCCTTGTAGATAGTGAACCTGGTGCCTGCAATTTTGGCAGCACGCTCGAAATCCAGAATATCCAAATTCTCTCCCACATCCCAATGTGCCTTGGGTTCGAAATCAAATTTGGTGGGTTCCAAATACTTTCTCATCTCAACATTGGCGCTGTCATCCTCGCCATACTGAACATCCTTATAAGGAGTATTCGGCACATTGAGAAGAGCAATTCTTAGATTCTCTTCGATTTCTGAAAGCTTGCCATCCAAATCCTTTATCTCGCTTGAAAGAGCCTTCATCTCAGCCATGATTTCTGTAGTATCCTGGCCTTCTTTCTTCATCTTAGGAATTTCACGAGACACGGTATTTTGGCGATTCTTCTTGGCTTCAACATCTGCCAAAAGTTCACGACGTTTCTCATCGAGTTCCTTAACCTGACCGATTCCATAATCGCCCTTTCCTCGGAACTCCACTCTCTCCTTAACACCTTCAAAATCTTCTCTTATTCTTTTGATGTCCAGCATTTTTCTACCTCGATTAATCTTATACTTTACTTAATACTATGTTTATATTTTCAATTTCTAATTATATACTAGTATTGATTATTTCCTTTACTATTCAAATATATAATCTCATTGCTTCTGTTTTTTCCATATACTCTACTACATACTACTACATACGCCATCGCTATTTATCGAATGTCCTTAAAAAATGTTCTTAGTGTACGCAGCGTATTTATCCAAGAGTTCACTTATCTTATCCTGAATTACCAATTGCAGTTCGGAGGCCTTATTGTAATCACCATCGTCCAACGCCTGCTTGGCCTGGGTAAGTAGACATTTCTTTTTAACGCTATCCTTCCCAAGCTCTTCACGAAGCTTCTCAATTTCCATCCAATTGGCTTCATCCAGGTCATTATATCCTGTTCCATTCATTCCATCGGAGAAGGATGCTGCCTCACTCTTATTGGAGTGCGGGTCACTGGCATGAAGCTTAACGCATCCTCTAATCGTGTCCATCCTGGAAGGAATGATTCTGTCATGAACCTCTGTCCTCCACTGGTTGATTACCTGTGCCTTATAGGATTCCAAAACCAGGTCGGTGACGACGTTACCCTCTTTAAAGATCTTTACCTTTTCAGGATACTTATCAAAACTTGAAATGTTCTCCCAAACCGTTGACGGAGCACGTCCGAAGAGTCTATCTCTTTCATCCTGGGTGAAATCATCGAAAACGTTTTTCTCGGTTCTGTATTCGCGATTCTTCTCCAGATAGAAATCCTTTTCTCCATACTTCTTCGAAATGGATTTTTCCAATTCCTCTGGAGTCTTTTCGGAACCGAGTGCTGCTCGTACTCCATCCAGAATCGCCATATATGAAGCCATGAGAACCAGGTATGTATTACTCTTTGGATTCGGTGCTCTTAATTCAAACCTTGTCGCCAGAGGGTCCTTAGTGTCCCTAATCAGACCCGCCAGCACGGTTCTGTTCCTGGACGGTTCGGAAACCGACTGTCCCAATGATGTTACGATACAGACCGGTGCTTCGAATCCCGGCTTAAGTCTGTTGAACGCATCGTTTCCGGAGCTCACGAATGGATTCACAACTTCATAGTTTTTAAGAAGACCCATCAGTGCTCCGAATCCCACCGGACTCATGAAATGCTTCTTCATATCCGCAGCGGAAAAGAGGTTACATACTTTGCCGCTCTTTAGTCTAGCTGCCACACCCAGGTGAGTGTGTTCGCCACTTCCCGCAACTCCCGGGAACGGCTTTGCCATAAATGTTACATCCAGACCGTGCATAGTGAAGATGTCACGAACCACATACTTCGCCTGGTTTTCATTATCTGCAGCCTGAATCGCATCTGCATATTTCCAGTCGATTTCCAACTGCTCCATGACATGGTCGTAGTGACCGGTATTACCCATGCGGGCTTTAACCCCACCGACCTCCTTATGGCCCATCTCCACGGAGAGGCCGTATTTATCCAGGAGCTTAAGCGTATCCTCTAAGGCTGTTCTAACCTCGCCGTAAGTTCTCTTCCAATATTGTTCCTTCAAAACCTGTGATGTGAAGAGCTGTTCTCTGTCGCCTTTGTCGTCCGGTGTTTTTACCCAGAATTCCAATTCTGTGGCGCTGGTCAATATAATCTCTTCGATATCGCTTGCCTTACTTACACCATCGATATATTTGAATACGTATGGGTGTGCCTTTAATTCGGCCATGAGAGAAGCCTTGAAATATTCAATCGCATCTCTAAGCATGACTCTGGAGCCACAGGCAAAACTATCGTTATGCACCAGGAAAGACGGTATTCTTAAAGTACCAACAGGAAGTCCCGTCTCCGGATCCATGTTATGGTAGTTGTAGTCCACATACCAATTGACATCCAAATCCGGAATCATATCCACCTTGGCGTTATTAAGGCTGGCGATTACGGGAAGTGCTACGGAAGAGCCATCGGTTTGAACCCCCTTCGTAAGCATCTCCTTCATGTCCTTCATGAATAATTCCACCGGAATCTTTTCATCCGTATCATGACCGCCGATATCTATTCCCACCAGCGACACATACTGTACCTCCGGATGAGCCTTCAGTATTTTCTTTATAGCTGAAACACTGTGACTTTCCTTCGGAATCCGAAATAGCATTTTTTCAACATCAAAATTTAACACGCTTTTCTCCTGCTTATTGTATGTACTATTTGTCTGTATACTATTTGTTTGTGCACTATTCGTCTATGCTTTATCAATTAATGTTAGATTAATTGTTGTTAGTTCAATCTAACCTTCTTTAGAATCCTCACTATTTTCATCAGCTGAAGCATCATTTGCATCGGCAGGCGCGTCAGTTACGGCATTCACTGAAGACTCGGCATTCGCAGAAGACTCGGCATTCGCAGAAGACGCATCCTCCAGATTCTCCAATGGCTGCATCATATCAGCAGTTCCTGTCATGGCTTCCGCATCCTTGACGATACCAGCATTCTCACTAAGGGCATCCAGTGCATCCTGAAGCTGCGCCATGTACTGACCATAGCTCACCCAGTCACCGTCTGCCAAGGCACTTTGCGCCTTATCATATGCTTCCGCAGCCTGGCCGATTAGTGCGTTCTGCTCTTCCAATGTTCCGGACCCTGCAATACCACCGGAGTAACCTGAACCTGAGCTTGAACTCGTACCCGAACTGTTTCCTGAGCCGGACGAGCTACCGGAGCCATTACCGGATCCGCTTCCTTGTCCGGATGATCCTGGTGAATCTGAATCCACGCCGCTTCCAAAGAGGCTTATCAAAGCTTCCTTCAGTGTAGGTTCATACGCAATTCTGTCGCCGTAGGCAACGATTATTCTCTTCACTTCAGGAATGGCCGTATTGGATGCATTCAGATAAATCGGCTCAACATAAAGGAGAGAATCCTCTACAGGTATAACAAATAGATTGCCACGGCTATATGCTGTTCCCGCATTACTCCAAAGAGAGAAGTCCTGAGAAATCTTTGTATTTTGGTTTATCTGAGCTTCTATCTGCATTGGGCCGTAGACGGTTTTGCTCTTCGGGAAGCGGTAAAGAACCAGCTCACCATAGTGCTCACCATCATTTCTGTTTAGAAGAAGCGCCGTCATGTTTTGCTTGCCCTTCGGGGAGTACGGCAGCGTACTTACAAATTCCGCACTGGTTTCCCCAGGAAGCTTCAGTACGAAGAAATTGGATCTGATCTTGGCTTCATCCATTCCGTAGATTTCATGAGCCACATCCCAATTGTCTTCGTCCTGATAGAAGACCTTAACATCATCCATATGATAACGACCATAGACATCCGCCTGGATTTGGAACAAGGTATGAGGATACCTGATATGCGCTCTCAGTTTTTCCGGCATTTGATCAAAGTCCTTGAAGAGCTTCGGGAAGATCTTTTGATATGTTAGAGCAATTGCATCGTCGGGATCAACCACGTAGAAATCAACGGTTCCGTTATATGCGTCTATTACAACCTTTACCGAATTTCTGATATAGTTCGTGCTTCCAACCACTCCCGAATAAGGTTCCGAATACGGATAGTATTCGCTCTGAGTGTATGCGTCGATTATCCAATAAATCTTTCCGTCTTCAACCACGGCATATGGATCGTATTCGTATGCCAGGAACGGCATAATCTTAGCAACTCTGTGGGTTATTTCACGATTGATGATAATCCTGGAATTGCTATTTACATTGGTGCTTACCAGAAGTTTCATGCTGCCTTCTTTGATTGCAAACATGAGACGGTTAATCGGAGTAAGTCTGATTCCGGCAGTACCCTCGTACCTGGTATATCTATTCTCCTGCCCATCAGGATAATCAAATTCCTCTTCGTTGGTTCCAACAATTATATAGTCGTCGGTGGATTCACCGAAGTATATTTCCGGACGGGTAACTTCCAATTCTTTGGCATCCGTTGTAGGCGGAATATCTTTCACCAGGATATCCGGTTGCCCGCTTGATGTTATAGTATCAACTCTGGAAACAGCAATTCCGTAACCATGAGTATATTTGATATGACGGTTAATCCAGGTGTCGTTGATTTTCTTTTCATCGATTTCACGAACCGAAAGATATGTCTGTGTATAATCGCCATCCAGAACATATCTGTCGACGTCCGTATCGTTGAACGTATAGTACTGTCTGATACTCTGAGTCTGATTGTAGAATGTCTGCACAGGCTCAAAGTCATTAATTCTGACATTGCTTATGGTCTCATCATTTGCATTTATCGCATCCGCATTCAATGAACTATTTGCAGCAAAATCCCTGACATCAACATTATCTATTCCATAGGCATACTGAGTATATTCAATATTGTCCGCCAGATATTTTGATTCTTTATTAATTTCATCCGGAGATACAATCATGCTCTGAACCAAAGATGCAGCCCCCTGCCCCAGCAGGAATACTGCAATCATGACTGCGGGCACGATGACCAGTCTCATGAACTTCTTCTTCGCAATGAAATAAGCGGAAGCAATAGCGCCTATAACAGAAAGCCCTATCAGGATTCTATATACCAGCAAGGTGACTTTGATATCCGTATAACCAGCGCCATAAACAATTCCCGTGTGTCCCTGCAGCAATTCGAACTGAAGCAATAAGAAATTGATTCCTATCATGATAAAGAATATCACTGCCAACAAAATCAACTGCCAGGAGCCAAGGTTAAGCAAGGTATTCATATTGGTTTTAGAAACCTGCTTTGGCGGAGTCTTGATCTTTGGTTTCTTGACTCCACCCTTGTTTAGGCTATCGAAAATATTCTTAAACGGACTTTGCTTGAAATCATTTCCACCGAATCCATTCCATGAACCGCCTCCGCTTGAAGCGCTTTCACCTTCACTTGCACCGGCACTGGTTCCTGCATTCTTCGTTTCGTTGGAATCGCTTGCTCCATATGTACCATCGTTATTAAGACCGGGCTTTCCTCTATCGATTGGAATAGCCTCGTCTTCTTCATACACATCGGGGCTGTGCATCACCATCAAAATCATGTAGTAGAGCAATGTAGCACCGAAGAACAGGCCTACCACTCCCAAAAGGAGATCATTTAGTTTATTCAGGAACTCGTATTTAAAAAGGTAGAACGAGATGTCCATGCCAAACAAAGGATCACTCTTTCCAACATTGGTAGAATTAATGAATGCCAGGAACTCAAACCACATATGCTGAACAAAGTACACCGCGATAAAGATTCCGAATGCTATAGAAATCAGATTCGTATATAGGTTGAGTTTCTTCAGGTTGGTCTCTTCCTTGGAAACTATCTTTTTAAAATATCCGCGCTTAAGTCCATGGAGGTAAAGTGCCATCAGCAAGGCTAATACCAAGGCTATTGGAACGCCGTACTTAAGCTGTGTCACAATCTTTGTGATAAATACGCTTACGTATCCAACCTCACTGAACCAAAGCCAGTCGGTCAAGAAGTTAATCGCCAGCAGGAATGCTGAAATTATGAACACCAAAACCAAAAGGGCAATGGCTCTGCCCTTTTTGATTCCCGATGAGTTCTTCTCTTTTTTTGTTTCGTTCTTATGAACATTTAGTTTTGGCAATTTACGCCTCCTATGATTCTAAATCCACTACAGTTTCAATATCCTGAACCAAAACCTCATTTTGAGATGTGTCCAGTTTGACCACTCTCACTACAACCTGCGGATCAGTTCCGTCGGAGAATTCATACATGAGTCTTACTAGCATATAGAATGCATCTCCGTCTCTTCTAATTTCACCTATCTGGAGTTTGCTCAGTTTTCTGGTTACGCCTTCTTCAGGCTCGATAGCAGCTATTTCATAATAATAGCTTGATTCGGAATCCATCAGTCTAAGCACCTCGTCGCTACCGCTATTGTATTTATCAACCAGCCTGGAATAATACTCTATTGTGCCACCTATTAGTTCAGGCATATAGGTTACGATTTCTCCGGTGCCCGTTGTATACCAATCTGCATCGGTGAACAAGGACGCATACTGAACGCCTTCCATTCCATAATCCTTGCCCTCTGTAAACTTCAATGCTGTGTCCTCGGCAATCTCACCAATATTGGTATTTCTAACTGCCTGCTTAATGATTGCATTCTGAACTGCGGATATTTCCGGAGTGGTAGTTTCTGTCGTTGTTTGCTCAGTTGTTTCAGTTTCAACAGGCTCTTCCACTGTGGTCTCTTTGTTAAGCCCAAACAGGCTCTGTAGCTTCTGTCCTACTGCAGTATTCTTTGCAAATACCATGATTCCTGTCAATATAACTGCTATAGCCAGAATAGCAATCAGGATATCCAGAATCAAAAGTTTAATCTTTCCTGATTTATCCTCCTTCTCATAGTCAATGCTATTGCTGAAAATATCGCCATAGCGTAGAGGTCTCTGGAATTCGTTATCTGCATCGGGTCCGGTTGCATGGAGTGCCTTTTTCACCTCTTCGGTTTTAAACACTCTGGTTTTATGCAGGTCTTCATTCCTTGTTTCTTCAGGTTCATTAATGTCATCCGACTCTGCAAACGCGGATCTTTTGTTTCTTCTAGCTTTAATATCTTCATCATCGGAATCAGAAATGCCTCCGACCTGATTCTCTAATTCGCTTATTCTTCTCTCAAACTCATAGAGTTCCGGATCTTCCGGATCGGGATTGTTTTCAAATCTAATTGCTCCCGCATAAGGTTTTTCATTTATCTTATTATCTGTTCTCGTTTCAGCCTGCTTAACCTCGAATCTGGATGGAGAAATAGTCTCAGGTTCCTGAGAATCATTTTCCGTATCAATATGAACCGGCTCCACTATAGCGCGCTCGAACTCCTTAACTTCAGGTTCCTTCACCGGCTCAACAGCTGCTACTTCAACAGCCTCAACTTCATTAGCTACATCGCCTGCAGTCTCTTCTGCTACCTCAATCGTGCTTTCTATAGTATCCTCTGAAGTTGCTTCAACTGACTCAGCTAGCTCAACTGCCTCCGGAGCAGATTCTTCAACAGCCTCAACTTCATTAACTACCTCGCCTGCAGTCTCTTCTGCTACCTCAGAAGTGTTTTCTACAGTATCCTCTGAAGCCGCTTCAACTGCCTTAACTGCCTCCCCTGGCTCAACTGCCTCCACAGCAGATTCTTCAACAGCCTCATCCTCGACAGTCTCAACTACTTCAGCACTCTCAGTTTCTTCAACTGCAGGCTCTTCTACAGACTCAACTTCTGCAGTCTCAACTACTTCAGCACTCTCAGTTTCTTCAACCGCAGACTCAACCTCAGCACTCTCAACTTCTTCAACTACAGGTTCTTCAGCAGGCTCGACTTCAGCAGTTTCTTCCGCTGCATTGTTTTCGCTAAATATCTTAGCAATAATGTTCTTTGGTTCATTCTCTGCCTTAGCTTCTTCACGCCTCTGCACAACGGAATTGAAAGCTTCCTGAACTCTGGCTTCCCTTTCACTTCCGGATTCAGGCATCGGTCTGGAATATGTCGGACCTCCATTCTCATCCTGGATGCGTTTTCTCAGGCGTTCATACTCTTCATCCAAAAGTGCCTGGAATTCTGCACTCTTTTGATTGAATGTATAGAACTTATCCCTTCCCTTAGCAGTTTTCGGTGCATTGTTTGAAGAAGCCTTGCTTCTCGCCATTGAGGCTTCCTGTATATCCTTCTCAAAGTCATCCAATGCGGTGGTCTTGGTGCTGGTCTTTCTTCCCGGAACTGAGAAATTCACCGCCGGTTTCTTTGATGAAGCAGGGGTATAATCTACGTGATTGGAAGTAACTCTAACCGATTCTTCTCCTTGGTAATCGTCATACGAGAAATCATTTCTAAATCCATTAAAGCTATCTTCTCTGTAATTATCGCCGTAATCCCTTCCGTACGAATCACGATAATCATCTCCTAATTCATCGTCATAATCTCTTCCGTACGAATTCCTGTAATCATCCTCATAATCCCTTCCATACGAATCGCGATAGTCTTCCCTATAATCGTCTTTAGGC
>CADBSP010000112.1 GCA_902797405.1 uncultured Eubacteriales bacterium
GAAACTTCTTATCTGCGATGAACCGACAACTGCATTGGACGTCAGAGTTCAGGCTCAGATATTGGAACTTCTGAAAGAAGTAAGCGAGAACTACGGAATAGGAATTCTGTTAATCAGCCATGATCTCAGGGTAATACGTCATCTATGCGACAGAGTGGCTGTAATGTACAGGGGGGATATCGTGGAAAGCGGAACAACGGAGTCTGTTTTTACAAACCCGCAGCATGAATACACTAAACGTTTGATATCTGCAATCCCTGCCAGGGAAAAGGTACGCCAGGAGTAGGCTAATGAAGCATAATAAATGTTTGATAGATAAGAGCACGGAAGCAAGCGATTTGGTCCTGGACCTTCGCGATGTTTCCGTTACATATAAAACCTCCACAGTGTTTGGTCAAAAATCCGCTTTCCAGGCGGTGAAGAATGTCAGCTTTGATATAAAAAACGGAGAAATAATGGGCCTGGTTGGAGAATCAGGCTGTGGTAAATCCACGCTATCAAAGGCGATTCTGGGTATGCTGGATGACGCGGAAATATCCGGCGAAATCGTCCACTACACCAGACGACCCCAGATGGTTTTTCAGGATCCGTTCAGCAGTTTGAACCCTGCTAAGACAATAGGCTGGATATTGGAGGAACCTCTTAGGCTTTTCGGCAAATATGATGAAAATGAGAGAAAAGAGCGTGTCTTGGATATGATGGATCGCGTTGAATTGGAACGCGAATTGGCCAATCGTAAACCACGTGAATTATCCGGTGGACAAAAGCAAAGAGTCTCAATCGCGACGGCCCTCATCCAAAGACCGCGCTTAATTATCGCCGACGAACCGGTGTCGGCACTGGACGTATCAATCCAAGGGCAAATCCTTAAGCTTTTGCTCCAACTTAGGGATGAGCTTGACCTTTCATATCTATTCATAACCCATGACCTAAACGTCTGCTATTCCATCTGCGACCGAGTAGTCGTCATGTATAAAGGTGAAGTAGTGGAATTCGGCACCGTGGAAGAAGTCTACAACAATCCCCAACACGAATACACTAAAAAACTATTAAGCGCCGCTTTGATATAGCACACACCACAAGCCATACTAAAAGTCCATGCTACAAGCCATGTTAAAAGCCCATACAATAAGCCATACTATAAGCATATACGATAAGCAAAGAGCTATTTATTTGGCGATTTGGTAATAATTAGGAAAAACGTTCCTCTTTTTATGTTTCGATACCAAAAGTTGCACACTTTTTGTTTTTTTTGAGCAAAAGAGGAACGTTTTTGACATTAGTTTCCAGCGCATAGCCTACCAGGTTGCGCACGGCCCGCCTGGTTGCGCATAGCCTGCCAGGTTGCGCACGGCCCGCCTGGTTGCGCACATCCTATCTGGTTGCGCAGGGCCTACCTATTTCTTGGACTTAAGAGTAGAACTGTGTTATTATATAGCGGACATTTGGTATTTTTTTGGAGTTTATTAAACCATGGAACAAAAAGAGCGCGAGTCTCGCGCACTTGATTTTGTTAGAAGTAAATACGCCAGAGGATTCTTTGCTAAATATAAATGGAGCTACCTGCTAGGGATGGCAATTCTTATCGTTATCGATATAGCCCAGGTCCAGGTCCCCATAATAGTCGGAAACATCATAGACGGTATTGAAGCAAAGACCATCGTAGAAGGAGATTTCAGTAGGGCATTAATCACCATGTTTGTGATAGCCCTTATTGTTTTGCTGGGAAGAATTGGATGGAGATATTGCATCTTCGGTTCTGCCAGAAAAATCGAGAGGGATATGAGAAACGATCTTTTCTCACATTTGCTTACACTTCCCAAATCGTATTTTCATCAGCACAAGGCCGGAGAAATCATGGCCTTCATGACGAATGATATAGAAGCAATCAGAATGGTATTTGCAGTCACTATCATGATGGGACTTGATACCATAACTATCGGATTGGTAGTAATGTATAAAATGATTGTGAATATCGATTTGAAACTATCAATTGTTGCAATCATACCCCTTATAATGATCGGTCTGGTCACTAGATTCATTGGAAGCGAAATCCATAAGCGTTTCACCATTAGACAGGAAGCCTTTGCCAAAGTATCGGACTTCGTTCAGGAAAAACTCTCAGGCATCAAAGTTATCAAAGCCTTCGTCCAGGAAGAAAAGGAATGCCGTGCATTCTACGAAGTTAATTCCGAATCCAGAACTGCGAATATTCGCGAAACCAGGGTAGAGGCGATCATGTTCCCGTTTATGAGAATGATAAGCGGCATCTCCATCGCAATTGCAATAGCTTACGGTGGATACATTGCAGTTGCCGGAAGGATTTCCGTTGGGGAACTTGCTGCATTCATTCAGTATTTAAATATGCTGGTTTGGCCAATCGCCGCAATCGGTCGTACCATAAACGTTATAACCAGAGGTTCCGCATCACTGGCGCGTATCGAGGATGTACTTAACACAAAATCCGATATACCCGATGTCGGAAGGGAAAACGAAGGTCAGGGTTCATCCGACGACAAGGGCGCTGCTTATGAAGTTGATAAAGAAAATGAAAGTCAGGGTTCATCCGACGACAGGGGCGTTGCCTATGCGGGTGACGAAGAAAACGCGAGTCATGATTCTGAAACGAGTCGAGGACTTAGAGGGGAAATAGAAGTTCGGAATCTAACCTTTAGGTATCCGGGGACCGATGTTGATGTCTTGAAGAATATAAGCTTCCATGTTAATCGTGGGGAAACACTTGGAATTGTTGGTCGCACCGGTTCGGGTAAAACAACCTTGGTGGACCTTTTGATGCGTGTTTATGATTACACATCCAGCGTTGACCATCTGGGTAGAGCCAGGGATTATACAGAGCTTGATAAAGCAGAGCCCGGTTACGAAGGTTCAATCAAAATCGGTGGATACGATATTAGAAAGGTTTCGTTATCTACCTTGCGAAGCACCATTGGCTACGTGCCGCAGGATGACTTCCTTTTCTCAGCTAGCGTGTCGGATAACATCGCCTTTGGTGACAGGAGCAAAACCCAGGAGGAAATAGAAGAAGCTGCCAGGATGGCATGTGTCCATGATAATATTGTTGACTTTGCTAAAGGGTATAATACCCTGGTTGGAGAACGGGGCGTATCTCTTTCCGGAGGTCAAAAGCAAAGAATCTCAATCGCAAGAGCGCTTATACTGGATCCGGAAATCTTGATATTGGATGATTCACTTTCAGCGGTTGATACGGACACAGAAGAGCAGATAAAGAAAAATTTGGCTACATATCGCAAGGGTAAGACCAACATATTAATTGCACACAGGCTGTCCACACTTCAGGATGCGGATCATATAATTGTATTGGAGCACGGTGAGATTACCGAAGAAGGAACTCACGAAGAACTGCTGGCAAAGAACGGCTTCTATGCTGATCTTTATCATAAGCAGCTCCTGGAAAAAATGCGAGAGGAGGAGTACGGTCTATGAACGAATTCGACCAATTTGCGGAAGATCAAGCCGTGATGAAGAGTAAGACCAAGCACCCCTTCTGGCGATTACTAAAATACGGAAAGCCACACATTGGTTGGTTTGCCTTGGCCCTGATTATTATATTCATAACCGTTGGTTTGGAATTGCTGCAACCGAGAATACTTGGGGACGCGGTGGATAATTTTGTTGTGCAAAAGGACGCCCAGGGCGTACTCCGAATGGGACTTTTATATCTGGCGACAGTTGTTGGAGAATTCGGTCTCACATATTTGCAGGCTATGATTCTGGCTATGGTGGGGCAGAAGATAATCTTTAAATTAAGGGAGGATTTATTCGGACATTTGACCAAACTACACATAGGATTCTTTAATGACAATCCTGTGGGAAGGCTGGTAACCAGAGTTACGAACGACTGTGAAACAGTAAATGAACTGTTCACGGCGGTAATAGTAAACATCATCAAAGGCGTTTTCATTTTGGCCGGCGTAATTGGCTCGATGCTGATGTATAACGTTAGGCTATCGCTATATATATTTATCGTTATTCCATTCATTATTGCAGCAACTTGGATATTTACTGTTGCCACCAGAAAGATTTATCGAAGAATGCGTGCTTTGATATCCGACCTTAATGCATTTGTTGCAGAAAGAATTATGGGTATTCAGGTGGTGCAAACCTTCACTGCGGAAAACAATGTTGAAGATGATTTCCGTGATAGAACGGAGACTCTGAGAAAAACCAATATGCGTCAGCTGATGGCGTTTGCGTTCTATAGCCCTGTTTCCTACGTGGCGAATATTTCCGCATTGGCGATTTTGATATTCTTTGGTGGGCATATGGCGATGCAGGGTGTAGTGACTATTGGTACACTGGTTGCATTCCAAAGATATATCAGCAAGTTCTTCCAACCTATTCAGGAATTGGCTGAGGAATTCAATGTTATTCAGTCTGCCAAC
>CADBSP010000113.1 GCA_902797405.1 uncultured Eubacteriales bacterium
GACGCTCCAGAGCAGCATCCTGCTCAACGTATTTCCTGTATTCGTCCAAGGTAGTCGCACCAATACAATGGAGTTCTCCTCTAGCCAGCTTCGGTTTAAGGAGATTACCTGCATCCATCGATCCTTCTGCCCTACCGGCACCGACGATATTATGAATCTCATCGATAAAAAGAATGATTTTTCCCTCGGACTTTTCAACCTCATTTATGACTGCTTTTAGACGCTCTTCGAATTCACCTCTGAACTTGGCTCCGGCAATCAAAGCACCCATATCCAGTGCGTAGATGGTTTTATCTTTTAGACCTTCTGGCACATCTCCTTTAAGTATTCTTTGTGCCAACCCCTCTACTACAGCAGTCTTACCAACTCCCGGTTCACCGATTAAAACCGGATTGTTCTTGGTTCTTCTGGATAGAATCTGGATGGTATGTCTGATTTCCTGATCGCGACCAATTACAGGATCCAGCTTGCCTTTTCGTGCCAGTTCCACCAGGTCCGAACCATATTTGGATAAAACATCTTCGTTTTCATCCGGATTTTGATATACGTATCTTTCATTCATTTTGCAAATCCCCCTTTGAATTTGTTAATTACTATACTTTTTTATTCCTTTTATTTGTTAACTTTATTCTTTTGGATTATCTTCTTTTATATTGAATTATCTTTATTAAAACAGTTATTTGCTCAAACTGTATTTATGCATTACTTTTTACACTCTATTTCCTTCTATACCCCGTCCGAAAGGAATATAACACAAAAATTAGCACTCTTCAATAGAGAGTGCTAAAAATTTATAGATAATTCTATTTGAACGACTGCAACAGTGTTGAGACCCTTGGTTTAATAATATTTTGCTTTATTGCTAGTGTAACTTTCCCAACCTCTATAACGCCAGAATTTTGATAAAGAGTCCATATATAAAGTTTACGGCCGGACCGAGAATTAGGCTGGTTCCTCCGAATAGTATGAGGATAATCAGAATTAATCCACCCTTGGAATAAAGTGAATAGTACCAACTGTATTTAGATAGATCAAAGATTTGTGTCAGAATATTAAATCCGTCCAGCGGTGGCACAGGAAGCAGGTTAAATACCATGAGAACAATGTTAATTGAAATCATATATTGTAGAATATCAGTTACTACACCTCCAACTGTGGAGAACAAAAATCCATTAGTGCCTGCAGACACTACAAATCTTAGAACCAATGCAGATACAAGTGCAATAAGGAAATTCATTGTAACACCTGCTACTGCGACAAGCGCCTCGTCTCTACGGCGGTGCTTATAATAATTGGGGTTTACCTGAACAGGGATTCCCCATCCAAATCCTGCAAAGATTAAGCAAAGGAGTCCCATTGGATCTACGTGAGATATTGGATTAATAGTCACACGACCCTGACTTCTTGGTGTTGGGTCTCCCAACCTGTCTGATACTATGGCATGACCAAATTCATGAAGAGACAGCCCAACTATGATAGCCGGAAGCATCAAAAGATGCGTGGTAAGCCAAGCAACAGGATCGCTCACTCCTCTTCTAAACATACGCATAATGATAAGTACCATTATCATTATGAGCATTGGATTCATGTTTTTAAATCTATTCATTACTCTTAACTATACTCCCCTTCTAAATCTATTTATATTTCATCAATTTATTATTCATCAAATGACTCTTTACAAAACACTTATATTCCAGGTTAATCATCTTAATTGGTTTTATTATGCTTCTTAGATAACTGTAGCCTTCGCATTAATATAATCACTCAACTATTCGTCCTTCCAGGCTGAATGTCTTGGTCCCTGTGATTTCAATGTCTATGGTTCTTCCAACAAGCTTATCCATGCATGTCTCAAACGATGTCCCTTCTACTGAGAAATTCACCAGTTTAAAGCCATCGGTTCTTCCGGATAGAGCAAATGGATTGTTTCTACTCGGCCCCTCAACCAATACCTTTTCAATACGGCCCATGTACTCGGAATTCTTTCTCTCACTAATAGTATTTACCGCGTCAACCAATCTGTTAAACCGCTCGTGTTTAATTTCTTCCGGAATCTGGTCCTCATATTTCTCTGCAGGAGTACCCTGCCTTACCGAATAAAGGAAGGTGAATGCAGAATCATATTCCACCTCATTAACCAGGGAAAGTGTCTCTTCGAAGTCTTCTTCCGTTTCTCCGGGGAAACCAACAATGATGTCTGTGGATATTGTAATCTCAGGTACTGCAGATCTTAGTTTTTTTATAAGTCCAAAATAATGCTCTCTGTTATATACCCTGTTCATTCTCTTTAGAACTCTATCCGAGCCTGCCTGAACAGGAAGATGGATGTTCTTACAGAGCTTGTCGCAGTCAGCAAAAGCCTGAATTAGCTCATCTGATAAATCCTTTGGATGTGAGGTCATGAAACGGATTCGTTCCAGACCTTCTATATCGTTGAGTTTATATATTAGTTCAGCAAAGCTAGTATATTTACCGGAATGCATTGTGGATTCCACACCCGAGTCATCTAACTCATCAGAATTCGCATCGGAGTAATAGCTATTGCTATTGCTATTGCTATTGTTATTGATATTGCTATTGTTATCAGTATTCTCCGAATAACCCTTGTATGAATTGACGTTTTGTCCGAGGAGCATTATCTCTTTAACTCCGTCAGCAACCAATGCTTCCACTTCTTTTATAATCGCTTCCGGGGCTCTGCTCTTTTCTCTTCCTCTGGTATATGGAACGATGCAATAAGTACAGAAATTGTTGCACCCGAACATGATATTTACCAAAGCTTTATGCTTGAACAAGCGCTCCGCAGGAAGGTCTTCTGCAATCACATCGGTGTCCGGCCATATGTCAATAATCTTTGATTTCTCGGCACTTACCTTGTCCAGAAGAATAGGCAAAGTGTGCAAATTATGAGTCCCGAATACGATATCCACCCAAGGATATTTGGCCTTCAAAGTATCTATAACGGGTTGTTGCTGCATCATACAGCCGCAGACACAAACTAAAAAATCCCCGTTTTCATGGCGATTCTTAAGCTGTCCCAGGGTACCGAAAAATCTTTTGTCGGCATTTTCTCTAACACTGCAGGTATTGAGGATTTCAATATCAGCATCACGGACATCGTCGACTCGTTTTAATCCCTTCTCTATTAACAGGCCGGCCATGATTTCAGAGTCGTGCTCGTTCATCTGGCAGCCGAAAGTTGTTATGTGAAATGTTTTAGACATAGTTTATTTTAAAAATCCAAATTGATTGTATTTTCTTCTCCTTTTAGTATTCTGGAAATGTTTGAACGGTGTTTGAAAATCAAAATCACAACTATCAAAATATATGGCAGTATTCTTAGCCAGAATCTTGGTACTGCGTCTCTCAAATAATAATCGGTGCTGGCACCTGCAACTGAAATACTTCTGGCTATCTTAAAACCATACTTAAGGTAGGCAACCAGGAACGAAAGTGCTGCCATGATGGATCCTAGCGACACCATTTTTGATATCGAAACAACGAGCACGAAAACGAATAAGGTTAGAACCGCCATTCTCCAGTTGGTTGCTATGATAACTCCAAATGCAGTTGCTACACCCTTTCCTCCTTTAAAGTCCAATAAAACTGGCCAAACATGTCCCAAGAACACTGCCAATGCTGACCAGGCGGAAACCAGGTAGATGTGTTCAACATAAAGTCCACCACCTGTAATCGATGGACTGTTAATCACATTGATCATCAGGTTAAAGGCCAATCTGGTAGCAATGAGGCCTTTTAGCACATCGACCGCAAGGGTAATTATCGCAGGTTTTGGTCCCATGGTTCTAAGAACATTTGTCGCTCCAGCATTCCCACTCCCGGCCTTCTTTATATTGAAGCCGGCCTGATTGGCCAATATGGTAGCAGGAGACACATTCCCCATGAAATATGCCAGTATTGTTATCATTATTTCGACTAATATAAGCATTTTCTTTCCTCTGTTTACTGTTCCTTCTCGCCCTTTTCTCTATATACGAATTTTATGGACGTCCCCTCAAATCCGAAGGCATCTCTTATCCTGTTTTCCAGGTATCTAGCATATGAAAAATGCATCAAGTCCCTTTTATTTATCGAGAAGGAGAATAGCGGTGGCTTTTCTCCAATCTGCGCTGAATAATAAATCTTTAGTCTCTTTCCCTTATCCGATGGCGGCGGATTCATCATCATGGCATCGGAAATCAAACTGTTAAGCTGACCCGTTGGAACTCTGAAGCTACGCTTCTCCTGAACGTACTTAACCTTCTCCATGACCTCGGAAAGCCTTTGTTTCTTAAGTGCGGAAATGAAGATAATCGGAGCATAGGACATGAACAAAAGCTCTGCCTGAAGTTTCCTGGTAAAGTCTCGCATGGTGTTGGTTTCTTTTTCAACCAAATCCCATTTATTGACCACGACGATTATGCCCTTACCTTCCTCGTGGGCAACACCTGCGATTTTCTTATCCTGCTCAGTCAGTCCTTCTGCACCATCAATCATCAAAAGACATACATCGCATCTTTCAATGCTGGCGATGGCTCTGATGACACTGAATCTTTCAATATCTTCATTCACTTTGCTCTTGCGCCTGATGCCGGCAGTATCGATAAGAATATATCTTTCACCATCGTGAACCATAGGAGTATCTATGGAATCTCTGGTGGTTCCGGCAATATCCGAAACGATAACTCTGTTCTCATCCAGCAAAGCATTTACCAGGGATGACTTTCCTACATTTGGTTTTCCGATAATCGCAACCTTAACCGCATCCTCGTCTTCGCTCTCACCTTCAGGAAATGCACTTACTATTTCATCCAGAACATCGCCAAGGTTTGTCATATTGGCAGCGGAAATCGGAATAGGTTCTCCAATTCCAAGGTCATAGAAATCATAGAAACTATCGGGAAGTTTATTTGGTATATCGATTTTATTTACGAGCAAAATGACCTTCTTCCCGGTTCGTCTGAGCATATTGGCAACTTCCTCGTCAGCGGAAGTAAGCCCATCTTTTCCATCTACCAAAAAGAGAATTACATCTGCCATATCCATGGCCATCTGCGCCTGTTCTCTCATTTGAGAAAGAATCACATCTTTGCTGTCAGGTTCAATTCCTCCGGTATCGATTAAATCGAAATAGACACCGTTCCACTCAGCTTCGGCGTAGATTCTGTCGCGCGTAACACCGGGAGTATCCTCCACTATTGCCACTCGGCGACCGACTATTCTGTTGAAAAAGGTGGATTTACCAACATTAGGTCTTCCAACCACCGCAACGATTGGTTTACTCATTTGTCTTCCTCAGTGATGACTTTTAAAGTCATATGTATTTAATGTATTTTTATGTAAGTTCCGGACATAGTTCCTAAATAATAGTTTATGATTCTAATTTATGAATTGAAAATGGTTCCGGCAAAATGTCTCGGAATGAATTCCTGTAGATCCCCTATCTTTTCTCCAACACCGATGAACTTTATCGGAATATTGAATTGTTCAGTAACTGTAATTGCTATACCGCCCTTTGCTGTGCCATCCAATTTGGTCAGTATTATTCCTGAAATCTCTGCAGCTTCATTGAATTCCTTCGCCTGAGATATAGCATTCTTTCCGGTTGTCGCATCCAGAACCAGGAGAGTTTCTCTGGCAGCTTCCGGGTATTCCTTATCTATTACCTTATTCATCTTTTCTAGCTCTGCCATAAGGTTCCTCTTTGTTTGGAGTCTTCCTGCTGTATCGCATATGAGGACGTCTATACCTTTTGCTTTTGCAGACTGAATAGCGTCATATATGACCGAGGCAGGATCTGCCCCTTCCTGGTGTCTAACCGTGTTTACGCCGATTCTGTCGCCCCAGATTTCAAGCTGCTCTCCTGCTGCTGCACGGAATGTGTCGGCGGCAGCAAGCATGACAGTCTTTCCCTGTGACTTAAGTCTGTGTCCCAGTTTGGCAATAGATGTTGTTTTGCCTCCCCCGTTAATTCCTATCATCAAAATTACGAGAGGAGTCTTATTCGTGAGCTTATTTCTGTCCCCCTTATCAATGCTCCAAGTAATTACATTTACCAGGGAGTCCTTCACTCTATCGGGGTTTTTGATGTTATTAAACTTAATATGGTCCTTTAGATCCTGCATGATGCGCATGGTTGTATCCATACCGATATCGGATGTGATGAGAATCTCTTCCAACTCATCATAGAGATTATCATCTATTTCCTGATAACCATTTAATGCATTGGTTATACGTTCGGACAGTCGACCAAAGAATCCCTTTTTTTCTTCTATTACAGGCATCGTTTCTCCTTACTTAATTATCCTAGTTGTCAAATAGTTTTTTTTGATTGTATGTTTAATCAACACTTTATTCTTCTATTAATCAAGGTCAAAGTCGTCACCAAGTCTAAGCGAAAGCATCTTGGAAATACCGTGCTCCGGCATTGTTACACCATAGAGTACGTCCGCATGTTCCATAGTTGCCTTCTGGTGAGTGACCAATGTGAACTGTATGTTTTCAAAATTCTTTAGGTAGTTTGCAAATCTGTCGATATTATTATCGTCCAGTGCAGCTTCAACCTCGTCCAAGATGCAGAATGGTGTCGGTTTGGTTTTTAAGACCGCAAACATCAGCGCAATCGCAGTCATTGTCTTTTCTCCACCGCTCATCAAATTGATGTTCTGCAGTTTCTTCCCCGGAGGCTGCGCAACTATTTCTATTCCGGAATTCAGAGGATCGTCCTCGTTCTCCAATCTTAGTTCTGCCTGACCGCCACCAAAGAGTTCTGTAAAGATATCATGGAAATTGTCGACAACCTTATCAAAGTTTTCTTTAAACCTGACCTTTATGGTCTTATCCATGTCATCGATAATAGCTTCCAATTCACCCTTCGCCTTCAGGATATCATCACGCTGCGTGGTCAGGAATTCATATCGTTCGGAGACCTGCTCGTATTCAGCTATCGCACCAACATTTACATCGCCGAGCTGTCTGATTCTGTTTCTTATTTCTCTGGTTTCCTTCACCGCTCTGGAATAAACGAAATCTTCCTTTCTCATGTCCGCAGCCTGGGCATATGTGATTTCAAACTCATCCCAAAGTTTTTCCTTCATTGTCTCCAGCTGCGTTTCACCACGAGTGGATTTAATTTCAATTTGATACTTTTGATCCTTCAGATTGTTGATATTTTCAGCCGAAGCACTCTGACTTTCTTCGATTACCTTTAGTTCAGTCAAAAGTGCGGTTCTGTCATCTTCCAGATTCTTTAGGCTTGCCTCTACAGATTCTCTTTCCAGGAGTTTTGCTTCAATTACCTCATTTCCTGAAGTATTGTTTATGAGTTCTTCTCTCTCTTCTGCCAATGTGTTGAGAGAATCTTCTTTCTCCTTTATCTGGTTTTTATAATCCTCTACCTGGGTTATGACTCTATTTGTTAGTCTCTTCTGCGAGTCTCCCCTGGTTTCGATTTCATTAAGTGCAATTCTAGCCTTGGTTACAGCCTCGCTGGTTTCCTCTGTCTTTAATTTATCATCTTCGGATTGTGTTAATGCATCCTCGATTGCCTGATTAACCAGCTTTATTTCCTCGTTTATTTCAAGGATTCGGGAATTGTGCTTAGCCTTCATTCCCTCTGTTTCCAATAGTTGCTCTTTTATTCTGGACATCTCATTTGAATATCTCTCACTGCTTTGAGACTCCTTATCGAGGCTATCGGTTATCGCCTTTATATCGCTTACCAAAGCGCTTAGTTCCAAATCCAAGCGATGTTTTTCAGCAGAAGCATGTTGCTCCCTTTCCATGAGACTCTCCTGCTCTTTTCTGGCAGTCTCCAGGTTCTTCTCGTTCTTGGAGCATGATTCCTCGAGTTTGGAAATGGACTCTGCGAGTTCATTTATTTCCGCTTTTCTTTCCAGAATATTGGCTGTCTGGTTCTTAAGGGCGCCGCCTGTTATGGCGCCTTGGGAGTTTACTATTTCGCCTCCCAATGTTACAAACTTTAGTCCGGTTCCTTTTTTAGCTAGCCTAATTGCGCTATCCAAATCCTTTGTTACAACGGTTAGGCCAAGCAGGTAGGAATATATGGATCTAAGTTCATTATCGAATTCGATTATATTATCAGCCAAATCGATAAAGCCTTCTTCATTCTGAATTCCGGCTACATTGGCTTCTTTTCTGGCTCTGATTGATTTAACCGGTAGGAATGTTGCTCTACCCGCTTTATTCTCTTTTAGATAATTGATAGCAACCTTAGCATCATCATCGGTTTCACAAATAATGTTCTGGAGCTTACCTCCAAGGGCTGTTTCAATTGCGGTTTCGTATCCTTTAGGCACCTTCATGAGTTCCGCAACTACACCACGATTCCCACTAAATCCAGCCTTCATTGCAGCCCTAACACCGGCAGTATAACCATCGTAATTGGATTCCATTTCCTCCATGGTTCTCCTGCGAGCACCTAGTTTACTTAATTCGATTCTGTCTCTCTCCAGAGTTTCAGTGATGGACCTAATCAGCGCTGTCTTTTCTTCTCTCTCCTTAGTCAAGACTTCCAGGGAAGCATCGTTCTTCTTATACTCCTCTTCCTTAAGGGTCTTCTCTTCCTGTCTTTTTTCAACAGTGCTTCTGAGTTCATCGGATATCTTACCTGTTTCTTCCGAGAGTTCATCGAGCTCGCTTCTACGCTTAATCAGATTCTCCGCAATATTATCGATACCTTTGATTTCACTGTCGCATGTTGCGAGTTCACTGTTTAAATCAAAAAGTTTTCTTCTCCCCTGATCTGCCTCGGAGGCACTCTTCGCCTGGGTTGCCGCAGCTTCATTATATTGAATGATCTTTTCTTCCAGTTCCGACTTTGCCTTGGCTATTTCCTGGTCAAGCGCATCTTCCTCTGCTTTTAGCTTGGCCATATTCTCTTCTTCCAGAGTAAGCCTTTCCTGGAGCAAAGAAATATCAGCGGCAATTATACCTCTTTCATTTTCGATACCGGAAAGCCTCTCGGCAGAAAGCTTATTGGCGCTATCCATTTCATTGATTTCTTCGACAAGCTTCAATATGCTGTCGCGTGTTTCGCCGGTTAGCCTTTCCAAAAGAGATCTTCTCTCACTCATTTCGGAATATCTACTTACGAGGCCCTCATGGTTCTTTGTTGCCTGTTCGATTTCTCCGGTGAGTCTCTCTATATCGTCTCTGTAAACCTTGCTGTTTTGTTCGATATTTTCAATATTTCTAAGGATTACATTTATCTCTAATTCTTCGTAGGTTTTCTTAAGTTCCAGGTATTCCTTCGCCTTAATGCTCTCTTCCTTTAAGGAATCGATTCTACCCTCGATTTCAGAAATGATGTCTTTTACACGCTCCAAATTGGCTGAAGTGGATTCCAGTTTTCTTTCCGCTTCTGTTCTCTTGGCTTTATACATCACGATGCCGGCAGCTTCTTCAAAAATCTCTCTACGCGCTTCCGGCTTGGTGCTTACGATATCAGCTATCTTTCCCTGCCCGATTATGGAATAACCATCAACACCTATTCCTGTATCCATAATCAGTTCTCTGATATCGCGCAGTCTGCAGGTATTATTGTTTATAAGGTATTCGCTTTCACCCGATCTATACATTCTTCTGGTGATGGCAACCTCACTGTAGTCGATGTCCAGGATTCTTTCGGAATTATCAATGACTAAAACAACCTCAGCCATACCTCTGGATTTACGGCTAGCGGTTCCTGCGAAGATTACTTCCTCCATCTTTCCACCACGAAGAGCCTTAGGACTTTGTTCGCCTAATACCCAACGAATGGCATCGCTGATATTACTCTTTCCGCTTCCATTCGGGCCAACAACGCATGTGATACCCTCATGGAAATCTATTGTTACGGGATCAGCAAAAGACTTGAATCCCTGCATTTCCAATCTTTTAAAATACATTAATTTGCCTTTCTTATATGATATGACCCTCTTCTACAAATCTCTGTGCTGCATGTTGCTGAGCTTCTTTTTTGCTCTTTCCAACTCCTTCTGTGTATCTCTTTCCGTCTATTTCAATGTGGATGTAGAAGGTCTTATCGTGGTCCGGTCCCTCGGACCTATCCATAATATATTTAAGAGTCTTTCCCTCTCTCTGTACTCTCTCCTGTAATTCGGTTTTATAATCCAGAATCAGTTTTCCTTCCAAGGAGGCTTTGATGGTTTCCGCGAATTTTTCGTTTACAAATTTGTAAGCCGCATCATATCCGCCATCAATATATATCGCTCCAATCACAGCCTCCATGGCATCGGCCAACAAAGATTCCTTCTCCCGTCCACCGGTTTTTTCCTCGCCTGAACCCATATTGAGATAGGAACCTATATTTAATTCCTTTCCAACCAAGGCCAGCGACCTTTCGCAGACGACCTGGGCGCGCATTTTAGTCAGATCACCTTCTTTAGCATCCTTTGGCATCAAATTGTAGATACTCAAGCCTATGATGGCGTCCAAAATTGCATCTCCGATAAACTCCAGCTTTTCATTGTCAATCCTGACACCATCCTCATCTACCCAACCGAATGAGCTGTGAGTCAAGGCTTCCTTTAGGAACTCGGTATTCTTAAATTTATAGCCTAATATATCTTCCATTTTACTTTCTTAGCTCTGAAGTATCTCTTCCAATTCAATTGTGGAATTCTGTATAGTTTCGACAACTGAATTCTCCACATAAGGAATGGCCTTCAGAATCGTCTTTTCCACCGCAACCTCGTCTGCGGAACCGTGCATTTTTAGCAGTGCACCTTTTACTCCCAAAATTGGGGCTCCACCATATTCGGTATAATCCAGTTCTACCTTTATGTTTTTCAATTCCTTGCTTAGAAACAGTGCTCCCATTTTGGTCATTCCGTTTTTAGTGAAGCGTCGCTTAAGTTCTCTAAGGATCATGAGGCCCATTCCCTCTGTGACCTTTAGAACCGCGTTTCCGGTAAAACCATCGGATACTATAACATCGCAAACACCATCCTGAAGGTATCTGGCTTCCACGTTTCCAACAAAGTTTAATGAACTCTTTGCCAGAAGCTCGTGAGCTGCCTTTGTTAATGTAGTACCTTTGTTTTCTTCTGCTCCGTTATTAAGCAGCCCTACTCTGGGATTCTCCAGTCCCATAACCTTTTCCATATATATGGAACCCATTGTTGCAAACTCCAGGAGGTTGTTGGGCTTACATTCCGTATTAGCACCAGCATCAATAAGCAGCGATGGACTGCTTCCTATAACGGGATAGATGGCAGCGAGGCTTGGTCTATCGATTCCCTGAACTCTCCCCAGAATAAAGAGACCGCCGGCCAATAGCGCACCTGTGCTACCAGCTGAGAGGAACACATCTGCCTCTCCATTTTTAAGCATGTTAAGACCTTTTACGATTGATGAATCCTTCTTGGAACGAACTGCTTTTACAGGCGCCTCATCGTTTGTGATAACTTCTGTGGCGTCAACAAATTCTATGTCCTTGGCCTTATGCTTTTTCATGGCAGGGAGAACAACGTCCTCCCTACCAATCAAAATTATCTCATGTTCAATTTGTTTCCGGGCGGCAATGGCACCTTCTACAATCGCAAATGGCGCATTGTCGCCTCCCATAGCATCAACTAATATTCGCATTTCTTCTCCGCTTTTAACTCGAATTATTGATTAATCCGGAGTTTGCATCGACCAATTTGGAGTTTTTATCGATTAATTCGGACCAATCATTTTAATCTTATTGTTTTTATTATTTTGTTATTTTATTATTCTTGTTTATCTGATTTATCTCATTGTCTTGATAACTTCGTCTATCTTTCTGGCTACTTCTCTAAAATCTTCCTCGTTATATCCTCTGGTTGTCATTGGAGCAGTACCGATTCTTACACCACTTGTCTCCTTTGGTGAACGCTGATCTCCCGGAACCATGTTCTTATTGAGTGTAATATTATACTCTTCCAGTTTTTCCTGAAGATCTTTACCGCTGAAAGGTTCACCGGATAAATCCAGGAGGAATAGGTGGTTTTCGGTTCCACCTGTTACAACCTTATATCCAAGATTAATGAATTCATCGGCAAATGCAGCGCAGTTCTTTACAACCTGCTCGATATATGTCTTAAATTCTGGCTTTAATGCTTCTTCTGCGCATACTGCCTTTGCTGCAATTACATGTACCAATGGACCGCCCTGGGCATATGGGAATACAGCGCTGTCTACTTTCTTTGCCAGATCCGGGCGAGCGAAGATTAGTCCGCCTCTGGGTCCTCTAAGAGTCTTATGAGTTGTGGTTGTAATTAGGTCGGCATGTCCGAATGGTGTTGGATGAGCACCGGCTGCAACCAGGCCACCGATATGTGCCATGTCTACCATGAAGTATGCGCCAACTTCCTTAGCTATTTCACCAAAGGTTTTAAAGTCGATTATTCTGGCGTATGCGGATGCTCCTGCCAGGATGAGCTGCGGTTTTAATTCATGAGCTTTCTTTCTGACGTCTTCCATGTCGATATGACCCTTTTCATCAACATCATAGAAGTGAATGTCATAGAGCTTACCGCTGAAGTTAACGCTGGATCCATGAGTAAGGTGACCGCCATTATCCAAAGACATGGAAAGGATGGTGTCGCCAGGGTTAAGAACGGACTTAAATGCCGCGAAATTAGCCTGAGATCCACTGTGAGGCTGTACATTTACGTGGTAGTCAGTACCAAAGACTTCTCTCCACTTATCGCAGCAGTATTCTTCCAGCTTATCAACGTGAGCGGTTCCACCATAGTATCTTCCGGTGTTTCCGGAAGTTCTTTCGTACGGATAACCCTCTGCGTATTTCCAGCAGAAGCAACTTCCGTTTGCCGCGAGCACTGCTTCAGAGCAATAGTTTTCAGAGGCGATGAGTTCTATATTTTCCTGCTGTCTCTTATACTCTGCTTCAATAAATGCTCCAACTGTTGGCGAGAATTCTTTTACAAATTCATAGTTGTTTACATTATACGCGCTTCCATCGTTTCCTTTTCTGTCGAACATTTTTTTCTCCTTTGTTACAACTCACATTATTTTTTTATTGAAAGTGCATTCCGTTGAAGGTTGATTATATCGTGCTACCGGGCTACACTTTCAATTCATAAAACTAATTATTTCATTCCATAATTTTAGTTAAGCATGCCATCATTTCGGGTTTTCATAATCTCAGCCGGCATGTCATCATAACGAGTATTTCATTATTTCCGGCCAGCATGTCTTTTGGTACTGAGGACAGTATTTGCATTCGAAAAAGTTTGGAGCGTCTTCCGGGTCAATGGTTTGGAATCCTTGTGTCCGGAAAAATCCAGGCGCACGAGCCACCAGGTAGAGGCCATCGCCGCCCAACTCCTTTACATCGCCCAACAGTCGCCGAATGAGCAATTCTCCGATTCCTTCTCCTCTGTAATCAGGGTTTACCGCAATACCATCGCAGATGTATCTTCCCTCTCTCTTCGCCAGAACTGCGGCACCTATTAGACCTTGCTGTCCATCATCACTTGAACCGGCATTAGCATTTGATTTTGCATCAGCATTTGCATTTGATTTTGCATCAGCATTTGCATTTGATTTTGCATTTGCATCGGCATCACTCTCTGATTCCTGCTCTATCTTATAGCAACGGACTATATCAGTATCAACTTCCTCATCCCCGTCAAACTCCAATTCATTGGTGACGAAGAATTTTACAAGCCTGTCATATTCATCTGTTTCAACTAGATGGTATCTTTCCGATGCCTCGTCTTTTGGTTCGGTATTACTATGGATTTTACTCTCAATTTTTTCTTCGATACTCTTGTTCATATAGAATTAGGTCCGCACTAACTAAAGTTTTTCCAAAACAACAGCCAAGCGCTCCTCGACCTTGCTCAGCATTTCCTTATAGTCTTCCAGTTTCGCCTTCTCTTCTTCAATAAGCTTGGCTGGTGCTTTGCTTACGAATCCTTCGTTGGAAAGCTTGCCTTCCGCTCTCTTTACTTCACCTTCCAGGCGCTTCTTTTCCTTGGTCAGTCTATCTGCCTCTGCTTTAAAGTCAATTAATTCATCCATTGGAACAAAGATCTCAGCACCGCTTATTACAGCAGTCATTGCATCCTTCGGTAGACCTTCTTTGTCTGATAAAAGATTTAATTCAGTCAAGCCACCCAATTCTTTTATGGAATTTTGTTCTTCATTAAATGCAGTAAGGATATCCTTTTCGGCAACTATTGACGCACCGAACTTCTTGCTCGGAGCTGCGCCGGCTTCCGCCCTGATGTTTCTGATTGCACGAATGGCTTCCATGGCAAGCTCAACTTCTGATGCTTCTTTATTGAATCTTCTATCCTCAGTGTATTCAGGCCAGGCAGAAGTTATCAGGAAATCGTTTTTATCCAGATGATTGCCTTCTCTTACTTTACCGTCCTTACCTTCCATAGGCAGGAATCCCCAGATTTCCTCTGTGATGAACGGCATGAATGGATGTAGCAGTTT
Organism: uncultured Eubacteriales bacterium; assembly: GCA_902797405.1. Lineage (GTDB taxonomy): Bacteria > Bacillota > Clostridia > Peptostreptococcales > Anaerovoracaceae > Eubacterium_B. Next base: position 14,458 of record CADBSP010000113.1, read on the forward strand.
TAATAGTGAGCGAAGAACATAAATCAAAACGCCTCTGGCGGTTTTCTTATCATCTTCGTTTTCACTCCAGAGTCTCTTCTTTACGAACTCGATATACCAGTCACAGTACTCGCTCCATATCATGTCATAGATTCTTTGTCCGGCCAGAGCAAGGTCGAATCTATCCATGGCACGATTGATATATTCGATACCATCCATCAGCCTATCGATTAGCCATTTGTCCTCTGATGTAAGCCTGGAGGTATCAGAAAAGAGTTCACTTTCAGGAGCATAGTCAAGGAATTCACCGGTTTCTCCGTCCTTAATATTCATGATTACGAAGCGCGATGCATTCCAGAGTTTGTTTGCAAAGTTTCTGGCTGATTCAATTTTCTCCGTGGTGAATCTCATGTCATTTCCTGGTGTGATTCCCGTGGAAAGCATGAATCTAAGCGCATCCGCGCCATACTGTTCAATCATGTCCAGAGGATCGATTCCGTTGTTAAGGGATTTACTCATCTTTCTTCCCTGAGCATCACGAACCAGTCCATGATAATAAACGTATTTGAATGGTGATTCACCTGTCATAGCCAGGCCAGAGAATATCATTCTTACTACCCAGAAGAAGATGATATCGTATCCTGTAACCAAGACTGATGTAGGATAGAAATAATCCAAATCCTCTGTCTTCTCCGGCCATCCCATGGTTGAGAAAGGCCAAAGAGCAGAGCTGAACCATGTGTCCAATACGTCCTCGTCCTGGTCTAGTTTGGAAGAGCCACACTTTGGACAAGATGTTGGATCCTCTTCTGCGACGATGACTTCACCGCAGTCTGCACAATACCATACCGGGATTCTATGTCCCCACCAAAGCTGCCTGGAAATACACCAGTCTTTGATATCGTCTAGCCAGTGATAATACACCTTATCGAATCTTTCGGGAACAAAGATAGTCTCTCCTGTTTTTACAGTTTCAATTGCAGGCTTTGCCAGTTCTTCCATCTTTACGAACCACTGATCTGAAAGCATCGGCTCGATTACTGTATGGCAACGATAGCATTCCCCAATTGGAATCGTCATCTCTTCTTCTTTTACCAGGAATCCTGCTTCCTTTAGATCTGCCACCCAAGCTTTCCTGCATTCGTATCTATCCATGCCTTCATACTTACCGGCAAGTTCGTTCATTGTGGCATCTTCGTTGATGCAGCAAGGGCTCTCCAGGTTTGCCCTTTGTCCGACTTCAAAGTCATTAGGATCGTGGGCAGGAGTAATCTTTACTGCACCGGTTCCTTTTTCCGGATCGGGATACTCGTCCGCAATTATAGGAATTTCTCGACCAACTATTGGAAGAATAACCTTGGTTCCAATTAAATCTTTATATCTCTCATCGTCAGGATGTACTGCAATAGCTACGTCTCCGAACATTGTTTCCGGTCTGGATGTAGCAACAACCATATCGCTACCACCCTCAGAAGCTGCAGGATAACGAAAATACCAATACTTTCCTTGTTTGTCCTCGTGTTCTACCTCAGCGTCGGAAAGGGATGTCTTGCACTGTGGGCACCAGTTTATCAGTCTGTTTCCTTTGTAAATAAGGCCCTTGTTATAGAGGTCAACAAAGAAATGCCTGACTGCTTTATTGCAGCCTTCATCCATAGTGAAGCGTTCTCTACTCCAATCGCAGGAATCACCTAGTTTACGACATTGTTTGGTGATTCTTCCGCCATATTCTCTCTTCCAATCCCAAACCCTCTCCAGGAATTTTTCACGTCCAAGGTCATCCTTTTCCAGACCCTCTTCGTTACGAAGCTTTTCTACCACCTTTACCTCAGTTGCAATGCTTGCATGGTCGGATCCTGGAAGCCATAAGGTGGAGTATCCCTGAAGTCTTTTGTATCTGGTTAAAACGTCCTGAAGGGTATGATCGAGTGCATGTCCCATATGAAGCTGCCCTGTAATGTTTGGTGGCGGCATGACGATGGTGAAGGGAGTCTTTTCAGGATTCCTATCAGGTGTAAATGCACCGCTATTTTCCCACATTTCGTATATGCGGTCTTCAAATTCCTTCGGATCGTAATTCTTTGCTAGATTCAATTCCATGATTTCTGTTCCTCTATCTTTACTTAAATATAGTTTACTAAGTATGTGTTTAGATATGTATTTTGGTTTGTTTTCCAACCTTAATTACTTATATTCATATCTCACTACGCATTTTTGTGTGTGCAGTTTTTCATTAGCAATACATATTGTGGTTTTTAGATTTTTTGCACACAAAAAGACATAGATATACAGATAATATAATAACGCAAATTGTCCATAATTACAAGGAAATAGTAGAAGAAGCCATCATAAAGTGGAAAACTTTTCATTAATTGGAAGAGGTCCTTCATAAATATAAAAGTTCCTATTATACTCTTTCGAATAATAGGAACTCATTTAAACCATGGACAATCGATTTCTAACTTTATTAATTCTTTCAATCGATTACTATGCTTTTAATTCTTTGAAGCGATTTCTATGCTTTTAATTCTTTGAAGCGATTTCTATCTTTTGATTCCTTTAAGTGTGATAGTTTTCTTTAAAGGTGCTCTTCTATCCAGGTCTTAATATCGTTATACGGTATTTCCTTTTCTACTTCATTAAGGATTTCATGGCGATATCCTTCGTAAAGCTTGATTTTAAGGTCTTTAATGCCTGCTTCTTTGTAGGAATTATATGTTTGCTCGACGCCCTTTCCATAGTTTCCCACAGGATCCTCTGTTCCGGACACAAGGAAGATCGGCAAGTCCTTAGGAATGTACTTTATTGTATTGGGATTTTCACAGTCCTTTATGCTGTAAAACATGTTGTAATAGCCA
>CADBSP010000114.1 GCA_902797405.1 uncultured Eubacteriales bacterium
TAATAATCCAAGGGCGGTCCTTCTTGGAGGGGCCGCCTTTAATACTTTATAAAGGAGAATAAAAATGGCAGAGAAAATAGTAATCGCTCTCGGTGGAAATGCCCTCCAGTCAGGAAAGGCCGATCCTACAGCCGAACAGCAGCTTGAAGTAGTAAAGGCAACCTGCGAACATATCGCTGAAATCAGCGGCATGGGATATGAGGTTGGCATTGTTCATGGTAACGGTCCTCAGGTTGGTCGCATCCTTCTGGCTTCTGAGACAGCAAAGGACGTAACACCTGCAATGCCTTTCGACGTATGCGGAGCAATGTCACAGGGATATATCGGTTACCACATCCAGCAGGGACTAAAGCAGGCACTTAAGGATAGAGGCAGAAATGTACCTGTTGCAACAATTGTAACCCAGGTAGTGGTAGATAAGAACGATCCGGGATTCCAGAATCCAACCAAGCCAATAGGCCCATTCTATACAGAAGAGGAAGCAATGGCTCTTAAAGAAGAAAAGGGTTATGCCGTAAAAGAAGACGCCGGCCGCGGATGGCGTAGAGTAGTTGCATCTCCGATTCCTCAGAGAATCGTCGAAATAGATGCGGTCAGAACTCTTTGGCCAACAACAATCACTATCTCTGTTGGCGGTGGCGGAATCCCTGTAATAGAAAACGAAAAGGGCGAACTGGAAGGTGTTGCCGCTGTAATCGATAAGGACTTTGCAGCGGAACTTCTAGCAGAGAACGTTGGTGCTGATTGCCTCATGATTCTCACTGAAGTAGATAAGGTTGCAATCAACTTCAATACTCCTGAACAGAAAGACTTGGATAAACTTACTGTCGCAGAAGCAGAGAAGTACATCGAAGAAGGTCACTTTGCTCCGGGAAGCATGCTTCCTAAGATTCAGGCGGCAATCAAATTCATAAAAGCCAACCCCGGAAAGAAAGCAATAATAACATCCCTCGACAAAGCAACATCTGCACTGGCAGGAAACGACGGAACAGTAATCGTTGCTTGGTAGTAAGAATTGCAAATAGGCTTAATAATTTAGATGATTAACAACAAGAGGTGGATTCTTCCCCCTCTTGTGTTTTTTTTATTGATGTAGTAAGATTAGACAAACCTATAAAGACCTATAAAAGAAATAAAAACCTATAAAAACCTATAAAAAATATATAAACCTATAAAGACCTATAACTCGGGAAATAAGGAGGGACTTAAGGTGGGTAACAATCTTTATACACCAAGCTTCGGAAAGAGCCCTGCACAGCATATTACAAGAGTTGTGGAGCTAAACACGATCAAAGAAACTTTTAATAACACGCCCCCGAACCAACAGGCCTACATAATAACCGGAGTCAGGGGCTCCGGGAAAACTGTTTTGATGACAGATATTTCGAAGGAACTTGCAAAGGATGATTCTTGGATTGTTGTTGAATTAAACCCGGAGAGAGACCTGCTTATTGCTCTTGCTTCCAAGCTCGGCAATATGAGCTCTTTGTCAAAGATATTCAAGTCTGCAAAAATCAATGTATCCATCCTTGGCGTAGGTGTGGAGATTGAGATTAATGGTGCACCCGTAGATATCGAGGTCGCATTACAGGAAATGCTGGCGGCATTAGATAAAAAAGGAAAAAAGGTGCTTGTTACGATAGATGAAGTATCGAGTAATAAAAACATGAGAATCTTTACTTCAGCATTTCAAATATTTATACGACAGGACCTTCCCCTATTCTTGATTATGACAGGGCTTTACGAAAATGTAGATGCACTTCAAAATGAAAAGACCCTAACGTTTTTACATAGGGCGCCAAAGATATATATGAAACCACTTAATTACGGAGCCATGTCTGCGAATTACTTCAAGGAATTGCCCGTAGATGCCGATGAGGCTGATAAGATGGCGCAAATGACCAAAGGCTTTTCTTTCGCATTTCAGGCGCTAGGGTTCTTGGTTTACGAGCAAAAGGGTTTAAATGACGAAGTCATGGTTTTATACAAACAATACCTGGAGGAATACGTATACAATAAGATTTGGAGCGAGCTTTCGCCAAAGGATAGAGAAATAGCGACTGCAATTGCAGAATCTAAAACCGGCAAAATAGCGGACGTTCGGGAAAAACTAAATATGTCTAACGGAGACTTTTCTCCGTATAGAGATAGATTAATAAAAAGAGGCATTTTGGACGGAAGCGCATATGGCGTTGTATCTTTTGTGCTTCCTTATTTCGAGGAATTCGTTATAAGAAATAAGAACTATTAATATTAAGAGAGGTTGTTATGGCACTTTGGAGCGGAAGATTTGAAAAGGATATGGATGAATTGGTAAAGAAATTCAATGCATCCATCCCCTTTGATCAAAGATTGTATAATGAAGATATAGATGGCAGCATAGCCCACGTTACGATGCTCGCAAACCAGGGAATCGTAACTGAAGACGAGAGAGATGAAATAATAAAGGGGCTAGAGGAAATCCGAGAGGAAATCCGAGAGAGCATCTATGAGGCATCGGACGGAGCCATGATTAGTCCGCTCTTTTCCTATGAGGACGAGGATATTCATATGGCAATCGAATCCAGGCTGATAGGCAGAATCGGAGAAACGGGAAAAAAACTCCACACCGCCCGCAGCAGAAACGACCAGGTTCAATTGGATTGCAGACTTTATCTTCAGAAGAAGATCGGCATGATAGCTGCGGCTTTGATAAAGTTCGAAAATATAATACTGGATAAGGCCCGGGATTACGTGGATGTTCTTATGCCTGGTTTTACACACATTCAGCATGCGCAGCCAATAACTGTTGGTTTCTATTTCATGGCATACTTCCAGATGTTCAAAAGAGATTTGGAAAGACTGAAGGATTGCTACAGTAGAATGGACTATTCGCCTCTGGGCTCCTGTGCGTTAGCCGGAACCACCTTCCCAATCGATAGACATGAGACTGCTGCGATGCTCGGGTTCTCGGGTCCGGCGGAAAACGCTATGGATTCAGTGAGCGATAGAGACTATATGATAGAGTTTCTAAATGCAGCAGCTATTTCCATGATGCATATTTCCCGCTGGGCAGAGGAATTCACCTGGTGGAATGCCAGCGAGTTTTCGTTTATAGATATAGATGATAGTTTCTGCACGGGAAGTAGCATAATGCCGCAGAAAAAGAATCCTGATATGGCGGAGCTTCTAAGAGGAAAATGTGGAAGAGTCTACGGCGACCTGATGGCCCTTCTAACCGTGATGAAGGGGACGCCACTGGCCTTTAATAAGGACTTCCAGGAAGACAAAGAGCGAATCTTTGATGCCGCGGACACATGGGTAACCAGCATAGAGATTCTGGCCAAGATGATAGAGCATAGCCACTTCCGTCAGGATGTATTGGAAGCGCAATTAGTCCATGGATTCCTAAATGCGACCGATGTTGCTGAGCATTTGGCTCAGGAAGGCATTCCATTCAGGGAGGCACATGAATTGGTCGGCCGCATGGTCAGGCTCTGTGAAGAAAAGACTTTAGAGAATAAGGAAATAGTGTCCGAAGGTGATGCTGGCTCCGGAGAAGGAAAACCCGCAGGTTATGTCTATGGATTGGAAGACTTAAGTGATGAGGACTTGGCTCAGATTGATGAAAGACTATCAAAGAAGCTGCTCGGTGATATAAGCATCCGTGCATGTGTGGACGCCAGGAAATCCTTTGGTGGCACTGCACCATCCGAAGTTATGAGGCAGATAGAGGTGGGACGAAGCTGGCTGGCGGAGTTCACGGAAAACGAAGAGTGATAAATAAATGCAATCGTAAATGTAAACATAAACATAAACAAAAGCTTAAATTCAAATACAGATACATACACATACACATATACATATACATATACATATACATATATAGATACATATAATGATAAAAAACAACAGGATGAATAATTAATAAAGGAGAACTCTAACAGCATATGGACATAATAAAAAAACTTGCAACGGAATTTGGTTTACAGAGTAAACAGGTTGAGAGTACAGTAAATCTTATCGATGAGGGGAATACCATTCCCTTTATCGCTCGTTACAGAAAGGAAGTTACAGGGGGACTTAGCGACGAAGTGCTCCGTGACCTGGACGAGAGACTGGCATATCTAAGAAGCCTGGAAGAGCGCAAGGAGGAAGTGCTTCGATTAATCGAGGAGCAGGGAAAGCTTACGGAAGAGCTTGCAGAGGAAATCAGGAAGGCAGAAGTGCTCCAGAGAGTTGAAGATTTATATAAGCCCTTCAAGCAAAAGAAACAAACGAGAGCCAGCAAGGCCAAGGAGCGCGGACTGGAACCTCTCGCAATGATAATAAATATGCAGCAGGAGAAGTCCGGTAATCCGCTCGACCTGGCTGCTCCATATGTTGATCCCGAAAAGGAAGTTCCAACAGCGGAGGATGCAATCCAGGGAGCTTGCGATATCATTGCGGAGATGATTGCGGATAATGCTGACTATATTTCAGAAATCAGGGAGCGAACCTTTGATAGAGGAATGATTGTAACTGAAGCGACGGATTCCGAAGAAAAGTCGGTCTATGACATGTATTACGGAAAGACGGAAGCCCTGTCAAAGGTCCCGAACCACAGAATACTCGCTATCAATCGTGGAGAAAAAGAAGGGAAGCTTAAGGTTGGCGTAGAAGTCACTCAGGATGAAATGACCGGCTATTTGGAGAAGCAGGTAATAAGGGGTGACTCCATATTCAGAGATAAGCTCGTTTCCACAGTGGAGGATTCATATAAGAGACTAATCGCACCGTCGGTTGAAAGAGAGATGAGAAACCGTTTGACCGAGAGAGCGGAAGAGGAAGCTATAAAGGTCTTTGCTAAAAATACGGAGAAGCTTCTCATGGTTCCGCCTGTAAGAGGTAAGAGAATAATCAGCATCGATCCAGGCTACAGAACAGGATGCAAGGTTGCTGTTATAGACGAAACCGGAAAACTTTTGGCTTACACAACCATCTATCCGACCCAGCCAAAGAACGATATCGAGGGAACGGAAAGAATATTAACTAAGCTAATCGAAAAATACGGAATCAATGTAATAGTAATAGGAAACGGAACCGCATCCAGAGAGACAGAGGAAGTCGTCGCCAATTATCTAAAGAAGAATTCATATAAAATAGAATACACCATAGTAAATGAAGCGGGTGCTTCCATCTACTCCGCATCAAAACTGGCGACGGAGGAGTATCCTGATTTAGATGTAACAACCAGGGGCGCAATGTCTTTGGGAAGAAGGCTTCAGGATCCGCTGGCGGAGCTCGTAAAGATAGATCCAAAGCACATCGGCGTAGGACAGTACCAGCACGACATGAACCAAAAGAAGTTGGACACAGCACTAACCGGCGTAGTGGAAGACTGCGTAAACAGAGTAGGTGTAGATTTGAATACTGCATCCCCATCGCTTCTTTCATATGTTGCTGGAATCAGCGGACCGGTATCAAAGAATATAGTAAAGTATCGTGAGGAGCAGGGTAGGTTCAAGAACCGAAAGGAGCTTCTGAAAGTAGCCAAGCTCGGCCCCAAAGCCTACGAGCAGTGCGCAGGGTTCCTAAGAATAAGCGGAGGAGACGAACCGCTGGACCAGACTGCGGTTCACCCTGAGTCCTACGATGCAGCTAAGGCCATGATGTCTAAAACAGGAATAACGGGAGAAGACATAAAAGGTGGAGGCGCATCTGATATCGACGAAAAGATATTCCAGGCCTATCCGGCGCTTAAGAGAGAGGACAGCCTAACTAAGATGGCAGAAGATTTGGGCCTCGGAATTCCAACTCTTAGGGACATCATAGAGGAAATGAAAAAGCCGGGAAGAGATCCCAGAGAAGACGCACCACCTGTAGTCTTTAGGAGCGACGTCAGGGACTTTGATGACCTGAAGGAAGGAATGGAATTATCCGGAACAGTCAGGAACGTTGTTGACTTTGGTGCCTTTGTTGACATAGGAGTTAAGCAGGATGGGCTAGTTCACATTTCGGAACTCAGCAACAAATTCGTGAAGCATCCTATGGATGTAGTTGCGGTAGGTGACACAGTAAAGGTGAAGATTCTTTCAGTGGATAGGGATAAGGGTAAGATTTCTCTAACCATGAAGATATGATGATGAGCGAAAGCTAAGAAACAAAAAACAGGGAAAGATTTATGAAGATTAACACAGTGATTTTTGACTTTGATGGAACTATTGCCGATACAAACAAAATAATTATTGACTCCTGGCAAGCGGTTTATAAGGCGTACACAGGAAAGGAAGGAGATGTAGATTATATACTCTCCACCTTTGGTGAGCCATTATATGATTCCATGGAAAAGGCATTTCCTGAACATGATGTAGAGGAAACTGTAGCAATATACAGAGGCTACCAAAAGGAAATATATAAAAAGGAGATTAAATTATTTCCAGGAATGGGAGAACTAATCAAAGGACTGAAGGACAAGGGCTATAAAATTGGAATCGTAACATCCAGACTAAAGGCTCCGACCTATGAAGGCTTGGATGTTTTCGGGATAGCTGATTTAATAGATGAAATCGTCACCGTGGAAGACACAGATAAACATAAGCCGGATCCGGA
>CADBSP010000115.1 GCA_902797405.1 uncultured Eubacteriales bacterium
GAACTCATTTCCTTAGATCCATTCTCTCCTCTGCCAGAGCAGCCAAATTTGCCTATTAGAAGTAATAGTTTTCTTTCCTCGTGCACATAATCGATCAAACCAATTACGACGCAATATGGATCGGTTGTCTTGCTGTAATCGTCCTTCGTTGCCTGCATTTTGCGGTAATCGCCTTTCGATTACACCATATATTGTGGTTCATTGATCACTCAACCCATATATCTATGTAAATTGCCTATTAGAAGTAATAGTTTTCTAAATGGTACAGTCTTTCTTATATGGTTCTGGCTGAGGTCTCAGGTTCTCTGGACTACTGCACCAAGGGCAACGAAGTGAACATCCCTTGAGAAACACATTGGTACGTATGCCTGGCCCATCATGTAAAGAAAACCGTTGAATGTTAGTGATGAGAATTCTGTTATTCATCTCATCCATCCCTCAGTATCAATCCCCACGCGCTTTTCGGATTTAATCCGACTACAGCCTCATAATCATAATCAATCAAATTACCATCGAAACCGATATCCACATCATCCATCACTGCGAACTGCACACCAGAGATATCAGATTTCATGGTAAAAGATGAAGTCAACGCATCCGTAGCACTACTAGGGCTGATGCTTCCATCAGGCTTAATGGAGGCTGTCGCACTGCTTCCCGTGAATGAAACTAAAAGATAGCGTTCCTTCCCAAGACTGAAACCTCCGTACCCCGCAACACATAAAACACTGGTGACGTAAACCACAATGCTTATCGCGTCTATAATTGTGAATATAATGATGATTTGTACCGATCGTTTAAGGGACTTGAATTTCGTCATTCACGGTTTCCTCCATATCTTCGGCTTCTATGGTTTTATCTTCTACACTGGTCAAATCCAACTTATCCTCCACGCTGTCCTGCTCTGACTCTTCTTCCTGTCCCAGCTCCGGCAGAACTTTGCAACCAATTTTAGTTGCGCCTTCTTTTATTCTGTGCTATACTCATTCAAAGGAGGTGTTACACGTTGAGCCAAAAGGAAAAACTGATTGCAAAGCTTAAATCCAACCCAAAAAACTTTACTTTTGATGATGCTGAATCATTGCTTGGTTACTTTACCTACATCAGAAGCAACAAGGGTAAAACAAGCGGCTCCCGGATTATGTTCACAAGCGGGGAATATAAGACAAAAATATTATTGCATAAGCCTCATCCTCGTAAGGAACTATTAGAATACCAGATCAAGCAGCTAATCGAACAATTGGAACAGGAGGGATTAATATGAATAATCTGATTGAATACAAAGGCTACATCGGTAGTGTCGAATTTTCCGAGAACGATTGCATTTTCTTTGGAAAAGTCCAAGGCATCCGTTCCCTTATCTCATACGAGGGTACAAACGCCACAGAACTAATCAACAACTTTCATGGAGCTGTTGATGATTATCTTGCACTCTGTGAGGAAGAAGGTTCATCCCCAGAGATTGCCTACAAGGGAAGTTTCAATGTTCGCTTTAAGAATCGTGAAAACCATCAAAGAGCCGCTATCTATGCTATGACACATGGTCAAAGCCTGAACAGCTTCATTGAAGATGCTGTTGAAGAACGTCTCAATGCTGTCCATGCTTAACACAAGGGAAACTTTCCATTCATCAAAAGCCTGACCGTTCCAACAATCGATACCTTTCCTAAATATGTAAAAAAGAACAGATCCTTACATACACTGTAAGAATCTGTTCTTTTTTACATAAAAATTTCTGCGCTTTTTACAAACTCTTATCCACTATTTCTTCCCGAAAGCACTTCCATTCACACCGTCCCCTCAAAAAGCACCTTATCGCTATCCGGACACGCTCCACGCCTGGTTCTTTCTTCTTATCGAAGTTAAAACTCAGCATGAGAGATCGGCCATATAATGTTTCGAGAAATACAAACCACTGTCGTATTGAATTTCTTCATCGAACCTCTCTCCTTCCTATCCTTTACATGCGCTGATCTTTAGCATTCATTTTTTCATGATTCACAAATTCATCCAAAATGGCATTTGAGCTTGTATTCGCCCAAAAATTTTGAGGCTCTTCTTCCTCATCATAAAGAACAGCCGACAAATAACTTACAACATCCCAAGGGCAGAACACCTCCGAGTTTCCAAAAATATAACCGTCATACCACTGCCTGATCATGTCCATTTTATACGATATGCCAAAAAACTGCAGCATAGCAGCCACTTCACCCTGCGTAAAACCGAAGTACTCACTGAATTTCC
>CADBSP010000116.1 GCA_902797405.1 uncultured Eubacteriales bacterium
CAATAGAAAGGAAACTAAAACAAGTCTTAGCAATAATGACAGTAAGGAAGCAAAGTCTGGAAAAAACAAAATAACGAAAAGTAAGAGTATAAAAGAAACTGTGAAGAATGGTGCTTTAAGCAGTGCAAAAAACAAAGCGGTTTCAAGTAGCAAAAATAAAACTAACAGTACAAACAAAACAAATAAACAAATCGATAATAAGACCGGAAATAAAATAAACAGCAAATCAAAAACCACATCAGGCACTAAAACAAATAGCAAAGCAAAAGTCAATGCTAATAATGTGAAATCGAAGTTATCTTCAGCAAAAAAGGCTTTAAATGCGAAAAAGGTTAGAGATAGCGTAAAAAGACAGGTTGCTAAAACTGCTGATAATCTGAAGGTATTTCCGATTGGCGGGTTAAATGAAATAGGGAAGAACATGACCTGCCTGGAGTACAATAATCAGCTTTTGATAATTGATTGCGGAATGTCTTTTCCTGAAGACGATATGTATGGAATCGATGTGGTAATTCCCGATTTTTCATATCTGGTCAGCAATGCCAAAAACATTGCAGGACTTATTATCACACATGGTCATGAGGATCACATCGGAGGAATACCATATCTATTAAAACAATTAAGTATTCCCGTATACGGTACACCAATAACGCTGGGACTGGTAGACAACAAGCTTAAGGAACATGGAATAATAGGAGATTTAAGAACCTTCCATGCAGGGGATGTTTTCAAAGTAGGGAAGTTCACAGTTGAGGCGATCAGGGTTACACATTCTGTGGCTGATGCAGTTTCATTTTACATAAAAACTCCTGCAGCCAGCTTATTCCACACCGGAGACTTTAAGATTGACTATACACCCATAGACGGTGAGCCAATGAACTTACAGAGATTCTCAGAAATTGGTCAGGAGGGTGTAGACATTATGCTCTGCGACAGTACCAATGTGTTAAGACCAGGATTCACCAAGTCAGAGAGAGTGGTAGGTGAAACCCTCGATTCGATATTTAGAGAAGCAAAAGGAAGAATAATAATTGCTACTTTCTCTTCAAACGTAAATCGTGTCCAAAAAATCATCGAGCTAACCACCAAATACGGAAGACATTTCTCCGTTTCAGGAAAAAGCATGGAGAAGGTTGTTAATTTGGCTCAGGAATTAGGCTATCTAAAGATTCCGCGCGGTAGTTTCGTTGATTTAACAAAGGCTGATGATTTCCCTGACAATAAGATGGTTGTTATTACCACAGGAAGCCAGGGGGAACCCATGTCTGCCTTAGCCAGAATGGCGAACGATGAGCATAAGAATGTCAAGCTAAAAAAGGGCGACATGGTTATTCTTTCTTCCACACCGGTTCCCGGAAACGAAAAAAGTGTATCAAATGTAGTAAACAAACTATATGAGAAGGAAGTCCAGGTTATATATAACGAGTTGCTGGACATCCATGTTTCAGGACATGCGTGTCAGGAAGAATTAAAGATTATGCATTCCTTGATAAAACCAAAGTTCTTCATGCCGGCACACGGTGAAACCAGACATTTGGTGGAGCATGGGAAATTGGCCGAATCACTCGGAATGAAGGAAAAGGATATTTTTATACTTTCGAACGGAGATCAACTTACTGTAACAAAACGCTCTGCCACTATGTTTAAAAATGTTGTTAGTGCAGAAGATATTATGGTAGATGGTTTTGGTATAGGTGATGTTGGAAACTCAGTTTTAAGAGAGAGAAAGAATCTTTCTACCGGCGGTCTTCTTTTGGTTTCTGCGGTTATAGATTCGTCATATTTAACTCTGGTATCAGGTCCTGTAGTCGAATCAAAAGGATTCATATATGTAAAAGATGATGATACTTTACTAAAGGAAACCGAAAAGATTGCAGAGAAAATCATAAGTGCCGGATTAAGCAGTGGGCGCTATGATATTAATGACCTAAAGGATCAGGTAAAAGGCGAGGTCAGAAGATTTATCAATAAGAATATCCATAGGAGTCCTGTAATTATAATAAATATAATGGAGTTTTAGCCAAAGGTCACAACAAATAGATTGATTAATGGTAATTTTTACTAAATTTTGATTTATTTTGACCTGTAAATAGATATTTGATATAATTTAGTGGATGTAAATACACATATTTTTATAAGGAGAATGTATTATGATAACTGCAGGTGATTTTAGAAAAGGCATCACATTTGAGATTGATGGCGAACCTTATGTAATCCTGGATTTCCAACATGTAAAACCTGGAAAGGGTGCAGCCTTTGTTAGAACAAAGTATAAAAACATTATTACAGGGGCAACCAGAGAAGAAGCATTCAACCCGAGTGAAAAGTTCGAGAATGCCAGAATTGAAACAAAGACGATGCAATACTTATATAACGATGGCGAGCTTTATTACTTCATGGATAAAGATAGCTATGAGCAGATTCCACTAAGCTATGAACAGGTGGAAGATGCTATTAAGTATCTGAGAGAGAATGATGAAGCTACCATTAAGTTCTATAAGGAAAATGCATTCCAGGTTGAAGCTCCTAATTTTGTAAACCTCACAGTTATTGAGACTGAACCGGGAGTTAAGGGAGATACAGCAACCAACGTAACCAAAGCTGCTACTGTCGAGACCGGTGCAGTTGTGCAGGTTCCTATATTCATCAACGAGGGTGAGCTTATTCAAATCGATACCAGAAGTGGTGAATATCTGGGTAGAGCAAAGGAATAATAACAACCGAAAAGATATGTTGATTTAAGAGGAACGCTTTTTTGCGTTCCTCTATGGCGTTAAAAAGGGTTTTTTCCTAACCTATATAAGGAATAATTATGAAGATAAAAATTGCAATCATTGTAATACTGCTGTTGCTGGTTGGGGCCGGTTTTTTTGGCATGTCATATATAAATGGACTTGACGAAGCATATAACCCAAACAGCAAGGAAGATGTATTGATAGATATACCTATGGGCTCATCCACTGTTGATATCGGTTCAATATTGGAACAAAACGGAATAATAGGTAGTGCATCCAAGTTTAAGCTTTTTTCCAAACTTAATGATTACGATGAAAAATACGTAGCAGGAGTTTATTTATTATCTCCAAGAATGACTGCTACAGAAATCTGCGATAGGATTGCAAGCGGCGAAACCGCCACCTACAGGTTCACTGTCCCTGAGGGTTTACAGGTAAAAGACATTATAGATATTATCGCGAAAACAGGACATGCTGATAAAACAAAATTACAGGAGCTTGTTAATTCAGGTGATTTCTCTGACTATGAATTTATAAGGAATATACCTGAAGGAGCTGATAATCTGGAAGGTTATCTCTTCCCTGATACTTATACTATTCCTTATGGATATACAGAAGAAGAAATCATAAGGGCGATGCTCAGTAGGTTTGAGGATGTTTATAATTCGGAGATTCTTCCTGCATTTAATCAAAAGCGGGATGAACTATCATATTACGGCGTAAATTCTGTTCACGACATTCTATCTATTGCAGCGATTATTGAAGAAGAGACTCTTTTCCCTGATGATAAACCTATCGTTTCCAGCGTAATCTACAATAGATTGGAAGTAGGAATGAAATTGCAGATGGACCCAACAGTGCTTTATGCACTAGGGTATAACAAGGAAGATGTTCTTTATTCAGATTTGGAAATAGAATCGCCATACAATACTTATTACGTAGAAGGTCTTCCAATAGGTCCAATCTGTTCACCAGGATTGGAATCTATATTAGCAGCCTTAAATCCTGTTGAATCCAACTATTATTACTTTGTCCTCAGTGACAAAGGGGATGGCTCCATAAAGTATTCCGAGAACGATTGGGAATTTTACGAGGATAAAGAAGCCTACTACGCATCTAGAGAGGATAACGATTAAAAATGTGCGAGATACCAGAGAAAAAAGTCGAATTACTTGCGCCTGCCGGAGATTTAGAGAAGCTAAAGATTGCCATTATATATGGTGCCGATGCTGTTTATTTCGGTGGATCCGATTTCAGCCTTAGAGCAGGAGCAACAGGCTTTACTTTCGATGAAATGGAAGAGGGAATTCATTTTGTTCATGATAATAAAAAGAAATGCTATCTGACACTAAATATCTATGCACACAATGAAGATATAGAACCTTTGAGAGAGTATCTAAAAGAACTCAGTAAACTAAATGAGAAGCCTGATGGTATCCTGATATCGGATCCCGGAATAATGATGATGGTGAAGGAATATCTGCCTGAGGTTGATATTCATTTATCAACCCAAGCCAATATGACGAATTATGAGACAGCTAAGTTTTGGCGAGAAATGGGTATGAAAAGACTTGTTCTGGCCAGAGAATTATCATTGGAGGAGATCAAAAGAATCGGTAGAGAACTTCAGAAGGATACTGTTGAAAACAATAAACCCGAGGTTGAATTAGAGTCCTTTGTTCATGGCGCTATGTGCATTTCATATTCCGGAAGATGTCTTCTAAGCAACGTTATGACAGGACGCGATTCCAACCGCGGTGCCTGTGCTCACCCGTGCAGATATAAATATTCTGTCCATTATGCTATCGAAGAAGAAAAGCGTCCCGGTGAGTATTATCCAATAGAGGAGGATTCTCGTGGCACATATATTATGAACTCCAAGGACCTCTGCATGATTGAGCACATTCCAGATTTAATTGATGCTGGGATTTCTTCTCTAAAGATTGAGGGAAGAATGAAGACAATCTATTATGTTGCTACTGTAATAGGTGCATACAGGAAGGCCATCGATAGTTATTATGCATATGGAAGCAACAGGCCTAATGAATGGAAGCTGGATCCTGCAATATTTGATGAATTAACAAAGGCTAGCCACAGAGAATTCACAACGGGATTCTATTATGGAAAGACGGATCCCGATTCGCAGAATTATGAGACATCTGCATATACAAAGGATTATAGCTTTGTTGGGATAGTAAAGGATGTAGAAAATGATTCCGCCATAGTTGAACAGAGAAACAAATTTTCAAAGGGAGAAACCATCGAGTTCTTCGGCCCCGATGGTAGATCCTTTGAACAAGTAATTGAAGAAATTAGAGACTATGACTCCAATGAGGAACTCGAATCGGCCCCACATGCCCAGCAGCTCCTAAGAGTTAAAGTCAAAGAAAATGTATATCCATTCTATATGATGAGAAGAAAGGAAAAATAAAATGTCTTCGGACCCCGGAACCATACCTTTATCGCTTAGTTATGTATTAATTATTTTGATTGTAGTATTAAATGCTCTAATCGTTTTATCAAATACTGCCTTTAGCAGTGTAAATGCCAATCTCCTGATGCAACAGCTTGATGATCAGGAGGACGTAAAATCCAAGAGCATTAAATCTATTTTGGAGGGACCTTTTAAGTATAGATTTACAAACAGATTCTATTGCTATCTGCTTTTAGCGGTAGGATCGATGCTGACTATACGTTTACCTTATGAGGATTGGACTAGCTTAGGGATTTTTGTTTTAATCATGCTGGTGTTTGGCGAATTATTACCGAGAAAACTGGGAGTTCAGCATAGTGAAAACATAGTTCAAAAATTTACCGGTTTTCAAAGAATACTAATAATTATTGGAACGCCTTTTGTGATGATTATTACTTTTCTGAGTGATATCTTCTTAAAACTCTTTAGGCAGAATACTAAGATTGAGTTTAACAGATACTCTGAAGATGAGGTTATGTCCATTCTGGAAGCAGGACAGCAAAGCGGCGAAATCAAAGAAGAAGGAAAGAAGATGATTAACAGTATCTTTGAATTCGATGATGAGCTTGCATACGAAATAATGACGCCCAGAACAGACGTATTCATGCTTGACATAGACGACGATCCTGCCGAATATGAAGATGAACTGATGAAGCTCAGATATTCCAGAATCCCGGTTTGTGAAGGTGAGACGGATAATATAATCGGCATACTACATGTAAAGGACTATCTGATTAAAGCCAGAGAACAGGGCTTCGAAAACGTTGATATAAGAGAGATTCTAAGAAAACCGTATTTTGTTCCTGAAACAAAAAATATAGATGCGCTATTCTTTGAGCTTCAAAAGGAAAGACAGCATATCGCCGTCCTAATAGATGAATATGGCGGATTCAGCGGCATTGTAACCATGGAAGACATCATAGAGGAGATAGTTGGTGATATCGACGATGAATTTGATAAAGAAGAATTCGCATTTAAGGAAATAGATGAAAACACCTATGTTATTAGCGGAAAATCATATCTGGATGATCTGAATGAAGAACTAGGTATAAATCTGGAATCTGAAAATAGCGAAACCATCGGTGGATTGATTATTGAATTACTAGGTGAGATTCCTGTAGATGGAGGAAAGGGTAGAGAGACCACCTTTAGGAATTACAAATTCACTATTTTGTCAGTACAGGAAAGAAGAATTGATAAGGTTAAACTAGAGATACTTCCTGAAGAAGAAAGCATGGAAGAAGATGAATAAAACACCGGATCAAAAAATCTGCGCTCATATTGTAGAATCCCTAAAAAACTATCCCGGTCTCGTAAAGCTAGACAAGGTAGCTGCCGAGAATGCATTGGACAGATTATCGAAGGATAAAACCATCTTCAATGGTATAAAGATAACTAATAAGGAAGATTTGACTATTATCGATGTATATGTTGTTGTGGAATTCGGCACACAAATACCGAAATTCGCATGGGAATTACAAAAGAAAGTTCAGGAAGAAATCAAAGAATTTTCCGGAAAGGAAATTGACGAAATCAATATTCATATAGAGGGTGTAAGCTTATGAATAGACAAAAAGCAAGGGAATACATGATGACAGTTCTATTCCAGATGGATGCATCTGGTGGTTTTGAAATCAATGATATGGATCATTATTTGAAAGAAGCTAAAATAGGTGCAATTAAGGCTGAACAAAAGCTCGGTAAGCAAAGAGAGTATTGCGAAGAGGTTTATTCACTTGCTTGCAATAAGATAGAAGAAATAGATGCTGCTATTAGCAAATACAGTAGGAAGTGGAAAATAAGCAGAACTCCTAAAACAGATTTGGCTATAATGCGTCTGGCTGTATTGGAACTATTGTATATTGATGATATCCCGGAATCTGTTTCCATAAACGAAGCGGTGGAACTAGCCAAAGCATATTGTGAAGAGAGTTCACCATCATACATAAATGGAATACTAGGTTCACTTGCCAAGGATAATAAAAAGAAGAGATAGTTATGGGACTCGCCTTAGGTATAGATACAAGCAATTATAAAACATCAATCGCCCTTGTTGATAAAGAAGATAATATCGTTTATGATGATCGGCGATTTTTGAATGTAAAAGAAGGTGAACGTGGATTAAGACAACAGGAAGCCTTGTTTCAGCATGTAAAAAGACTTCCTCGAATGATTGATCTAATGTTTTCGGAAGGAGATTTCCGATCCGAGATTGATGTTGTTGCTGTATCCAATAGACCTAGAAATATTGATGGCTCGTATATGCCTTGTTTTGAAGCAGGGCTTGGATATGCCAAAACTATAGCTTCTTCTCTAAATGTTCCACTCCTTCAATTCTCACATCAGGAAGGACATATTTCTGCCGGAAGAAGGTTTTCGCCGTTAAGAGATAAATCCGATTTTATTTCCTTTCATTTTTCCGGAGGAACAACAGAGGCACTTAAATGCAGTTTTTATGAATCCGATTCAGAGAGAACAAACATTGAATTAATCGGTGGAACTAAGGATATTTCTTATGGTCAATTAATCGATAGAATTGGTGTTTTCATGGGATATCCATTTCCTGCAGGAGAAGAAATCGATAATGGTGCCATGAGAGCAAATAGTGGAAAAGAAATCTTTTCCTCAAGGAGTTTTTCAAATCTTAATAATGATACTCTTTCGTCTGAATCAAAAGAATTTTTAACGGATAATTCTTCTTTTGATGGATTGATAAACGATAATGAATTAGTCCTACCTAAGATCAAAGTAACTGAACCATACATCAATCTATCCGGCATAGAGACTGCGGTTTTAAAAATACTGGAAAAGCATAAAGACAGACTCATGGATGAAAACTATAGAGATTATATATCTATGCTTTTGCTTAATGAAATATCAAAATCGATTATCGATATTATGAAAATACTCACGAATAATACAGGTATAAATGATTATCTGTTTGTTGGAGGTGTATCATCCAGTTCATATATCAGGTCGTTTATTGAAAGAATGAGTAAGCCATTAAACATGAATGCATACTTTGCATCTCCTGATTTAGCATCTGACAATGCTGTGGGAACTGCCTTCCTTGGAGGTGATGCAGTATGGCTATAGCTCCATTTACTGTATCTCAAGTCAATGACTTTATCTCCAGGATGTTTAAAACGGAACCACTTTTGAGACCTGTTGTAGTTAAAGGTGAAGTATCTTATTTAAATTTCCATAGCAATGGTAATATATATTTATCCATATCCGATTCCAGGAGCAAATTGGATGGCGTCATTTTTCACAATAGGGTTAACGATACTGCCAGGTCACTTTCTCCGGGAGATGAAGTCATATGTGCAGGGAATATTGAAGCTTTCCCTGCTCAGAGCAAATATTCACTTTGGATAAATGATATTGAGCTTTCAGGAGAAGGTGAATTAGCTGCACAATTTGAGAAGCTAAAGAAGAAACTAAATGAAGAAGGATTATTTGACAAATCCAAGAAAAAACCTCTTCCAAAGTTTCCTAAACATATAGGTGTGGTTACCTCGGCCACAGGAGCGGCTGTTAAGGATATATTGAAAATCCTTACCGATAGAACTACGTTAACAGATATAACTGTTTTTCCTGTCCTGGTACAGGGACCATCCGCACCTAATGATATTTCGAATATGCTTCGGAAAATAGACAAAGAATTCAAGGGTGATATCGATCTTTTGATTGTAGGAAGAGGAGGGGGTTCAACCGAAGACCTTTCAGTCTTTAATGACGAGGGATTAGCTAGGGCTATCTTCGAATGCTCTATTCCTATCATCTCTGCTGTTGGTCATGAAATAGATACAACCATTTCTGATTTTGTCGCCGATGTAAGAGCTGAGACACCAACAGCTGCTGCACAAATAGCAGTCCAAAGTATAGACGACTTAAAGGAATCAATTCATGCCAGAATGAGAGAACTAAATAGAGAACTCTCCAATAGATTGATGCATAAGGACTTTCAGGCGAGATCATTCATGGATCAAATCAAAACGGGTATATCTTCTTTCATAAATAATGCCGAGAGAGATATAGAGAATCAGTTTTTGATTTTAAAGGAAAACGATCCCAGAAGATTCTTGGAAAAGGGTTTTGCTCTAGTAACTGAAGAAAGTGGACTTCCTATAACAACTTCCAAGTCTGTAAAAAAGGATGGAGCATATATACTGACCTTTGCCGACGGAAGTGCAAAGGTGAGAGGAGAATAATATGGCCAAGAAGGATGTAAATGGGTTTGAAGATGCTTTAAAAGAACTTCAAACTTATGCAGAAAAAATAAGATCAAACGACATTACACTGGATGAAGCAATTGATTGCTACGAAAAAGGCGCCAAGAGCTACGAAAAGTGTCTAAAGATACTCGAAGAAGCAAAACAAAAGATTTCATATTATGGGGATGATGAAATATGAAGGAATCTTACCAGGAATATCTAGATATAATTGAAGATAGTCTTACGGATTATCTTCCCAGAATTGATGAAAAATCCAAGACCCTTAGAAATGCTATGGAGTACTCGCTTACAGCTGGCGGAAAGAGACTTAGACCAGTTCTTCTTCTTTCCTCAGCTGAATTTGCAGGAATAGATTCTAGGGCAGCGCTCCCATATGCTCTCGCAATTGAGTTTATTCACACCTACTCTTTAATTCATGATGATCTTCCTGCTATGGATGATGATGAGTTAAGGAGAGGGAAGCCAACCAATCATAAGGTTTTTGGCGAAGCTATGGCTATACTAGCAGGTGATGGACTTTTGAATTCCGCTTTTGAAATCATGTCAAAGGATCTCATGATGCATTTTGACAATAAAGAAGCATTAATTAGACGCATCAAAGCAATGCATGTTATTGCTAAGGCGGCAGGTGTTCAGGGAATGATAGGTGGACAGGCTACCGACGTTGAAAACGAAAGCGTAGAAGTATCCTCAGACACTCTTGAATATATTCACCATAATAAAACTGCAGCTCTTATAGTTGCTGCAGTAAAAGCTGGTCTTTATCTGGGTGATGCCAAGGACGATATGATTTACAAGATGGTTTCTTATGCAGAGAACCTTGGTTTAGCCTTCCAAATTGCAGATGATATTCTGGACGTAAAGGGAAACTCAGAGAGCCTTGGTAAAACCCCGGGGAAGGATTCCAAGGATGGAAAGAACACCTATGTGTCCATGTACGGATTAAAAGAGGCCGAAGAGAGACTTAAGAATGTTACAGCCAAAGCGGTTGACTCAATCGCTTCATATTATGACAATGCAGAATTCTTTAGAAATCTGGTAATAGAACTTGGAGAAAGGACATCATAAAACTACTAGCCAATTAGAATAAACAACTTCTTTTAATATATGAGTGAAATACGATGATTACTTGGAGAGGGAAAAACAATAACAATTTGGATTTAATAAAAAGTCCAGATGACATAAAGCAAATGACAGAAAAAGAACTTGTAGAACTGGCTAAGGAAACAAGGGGTTTTTTACTTGAGAATGTGTCGAAGACAGGAGGGCATTTGGCTTCAAATCTTGGCGCCGTAGAGTTAACCTTGGCCCTTCATCATGTTTTTGATAGCCCTAATGATAAGATTATTTGGGATGTCGGACACCAGTCCTATGTACATAAAATGATTACCGGTAGAATGGACGGGTTTTCAAATCTTAGGAAAACAGGCGGCATGAGTGGTTTCCCAAAGAGGGTAGAAAGCGAGCACGATATTTATGATACCGGGCATTCCAGTACTTCCATTGCTGCTGCTCTAGGTATTGCTACAGCCAGGGATTTAAAGGGCGAAGACTATGAAGTAATTGCTGTTATTGGCGATGGGTCCATGACAGGTGGTCCTGCCTTTGAAGCGCTTAATAATGTTGGTAATGCTAATACTAAAATCATTATTCTTCTAAATGATAATGGTATGTCCATTTCCAGAAACATAGGCGGACTATCAGAACATTTGGGTAAACTCAGAACTTCAACCGGATATCAACAAGCCAAGGAAACAATAAAAGACAAACTTGATCAGGTTCCGGTTCTTGGATCCGGTCTTAAATCTGTACTAGGGAGCACTAAGGATAATTTAAAATACATGCTTCTTTCCGGTGGTGTATTGTTTGAAGAATTGGGATTGACCTACCTGGGACCGATTGACGGACATAATATCAAAGATGTAATAAACGCTTTGAGACAGGCGAAGAATTTGGATGGTCCCGTTATCGTACATGCCATTACTAAAAAAGGAAAAGGCTATAAACATGCGGAATTTGACCCCAATAGATTTCATGGAATCGGAAGCTTCGACATAGAATCCGGTGAAACTATTTCCAAGCAGGAGCTAACATATTCTGAGGTGTTTGGGGATGCGCTATATGAAGTTGCAAAATATAATCCCCGTATTACGGCCATTACCGCTGCTATGTGCGATGCTACAGGACTAAACAAAATGCAAGAAGAATTTCCTGAGCGTGTTTTTGATGTTGGAATTGCTGAGGCCTATGGAGTTATCTTTGCAGCAGGTCAGGCAATAAACGGAATGCATCCATATGTTGCTATCTATTCTTCGTTCTTACAGAGGGCATATGATGAAATAATGGAGGATGTTTGTCTTCAGAAACTTCCTGTAACATTTGCAATTGATAGAGCAGGGATAGTGGGTGCAGATGGAGAAACACATCATGGAATATTTGATTTTTCATATTTGATACCTATGCCGGGTATGACTGTATATTCACCATGCGATGCGGTTCAGCTCAGAAAAATGATAGAATTGTCATCCAAGGAAACGGGTCCTGTCGCAATTAGATATCCTCGTGGAAATGCTGAAATAAAGAATCTAACCAAGGTTCAATACGAAGGTAAGAATATTAGACTGTACTCGGGTACGGATGTGGATATTCTAGCTGTTGGACCAATGCTGAATCAGGCAATAAAGGCAAGAAAACTGCTTAAAGATGAGGGTATAGATGCAGGAGTTGTTAACATTTCATTGGTTAAAAACGGACAGGAAGAAAAACAAAAACCAGGGACCTATCTAATCGATGAAAAGCATATTCATCCCTTAATAGTCACGTTAGAGGATAATGTAAAACCAGGTGGATTTGGAGATTTCTTCAATTCCATGATGGTGGATAATAATTTAATTGATGGGAATAGGATTCTAAATATCGCCTGGCCAGATAAATTCATAGAACAGGGAAGTACTGATGATTTATATAAGGCTTATGGATTGGATGCCGAGGGAATTAAAAACTCTATAGTTAAAGAACTTAATTTGGTTTACGGAGAAGATGTAACTGAAACTAAGCATGAAAGAGTGAGAGATTCTCATGAAAAAGAAGAACGCATGCAGATTCTTCATACTATTTTCCATGAAGAGCATGATGATAGCTTAAAGGAAAGAAATAAGGAAAAGAAAGATAAGAAGAAACGCGTAACGATTGGAAATAAGAAAGAACAATAATTGTAGTATGAAAGAAAGACTGGATGTACTATTGGTTAATCAAGGCTTTTTCCAATCCAGAGAGAAAGCAAAAAGGGCCATAATGGCCGGAGAGGTTTTTGTTGATGGAAGGGTTTTTGATAAACCCGGAATGTCTATATCTGAAGATTCCGTTATTTCCGTAAAGAACGATTCCTGTCCATATGTCAGTCGTGGCGGGTTTAAGCTGGAAAAGGCAATTCGCGACTTCAATATTGATTTAAATGGATTGGTATGCATGGATATTGGTGCATCAACAGGTGGTTTCACCGATTGCATGTTACAAAGTGGGGCCCATAAGGTATATGCAATAGATGTTGGATATGGACAATTGGACTATAAACTTAGAATTGATGAAAGAGTAGTTAATATCGAAAAATGCAATTTTAGATATTTTGACAATATAGGTGAAGGTGGTGAACCTATCATATTGGAACCAGTTGATTTTGCCTCAATAGATGTTTCATTTATTTCCTTAAAACACATTTTTCCGATATGCCAGAAGCTTCTTAGACCCCTTAACTACAACGATGACAGTATTATCCATGCACCTGATAATAATATACCTTCAATAAATGAATCAGGTAAAGTGTGCTGCCTGGTGAAGCCACAGTTTGAAGCAGGAAAAGAACAGGTCGGAAAAAAAGGGATAATTAAGGACATTAAAGTTCATAGAGAGGTAATAGAAAACGTTATAGGATATGCGCTAAGTTCAGGTCTATATCCCACTAATCTCAGTTTTTCACCGATTACCGGGGCAAAAGGAAATATAGAATACCTCTTATATCTTAACAAAAGTGAAGATATGGGGTATAATATACAGGTTGAGGATATACTAAAAGATACTGAACTATGTATCGGTGAAATGATTGAAAAAACAATTGAAGAAGCACATTCTTCTTTGAAATAATTGAGATTCAAAATAATAGAAAAACATAATAATAGAAATAGATTAGCTCGTATATGAAGACAATCATATTTGAGCCTTAAAATGGACAATTATTATTTATATAATAATACAAACTATAGGACTTATTTGTTAAAGGAGAAAAAGAATGAGAGTATCTGAAAGAGTGCAGGAGATGCAATTCTCGCCAATCAGAAAGTTTAATCCAATTGCTATTAAGGCAAAGGAAAACGGAAAAAAGGTGTATCACCTTAATATTGGACAGCCGGACGTTGAGACTCCGGAATGCTTTATGGGTTCAATTAAAGCATTTAACGAATCTGTTATCAAATATGCGGAATCCGGTGGTGTTGTTGAGCTTCAGGATGCTGTAATAGATTATTATAAGCAGTATGGAATGGAATTCGAGAGAAGCGACATGATTGTTACAAATGGCGGGTCAGAAGCTCTTACAATGGCCTTCCTTACAATCATTAATCCGGGAGAAGAGATTCTTTTGGCTGAACCGTTCTATACAAACTATCACACATTCCTTACAACTGCCGGCGGTAAGATTTGCCCAATTACAACCAAGGCAGAAGATGGATTCAGCTATGCAACCAGAGAGCAGATTGAACCTTTAATCAATGAAAAGACCAGAGCAATCTGCTGTATTTCCCCTGGAAATCCAACTGGTAATGTTTTGACGCTGGATGAGATGAGACTTATCGGTGAAATTGCAAAGGAACATGACCTATATATTATCGCTGACGAAGTATACAGAGAATTTGCCTATGACGACAGAGAAGTTGCTTCCTTTGGAATGCTTCCGGAATATGCAGATAGAGTAATAATCATTGACTCCGTATCAAAGAGATTTTCCGCATGCGGTGCACGTATTGGTCTTCTCATTTCCAAGAATAAAGATGTTATGTCTTCCGCTATGAAGATTGCTCAGGCCAGACTGTGTGTTTCAACTGTTGATCAGATTGGATCAATCGGTCTATTCAGACTTCCACAGAGTTATTATGATGAAGTTAAGGCTGAATATTGCGGACGTCGTGATGCTGTTTATGAGGAGATGATGAAAATCCCCGGTGTTGTTTGCCAGAAGCCCGGTGGTGCCTTCTATATGACAGTTAAACTTCCGGTTGACAATGTAGAAGACTTCCTCATGTTCATGTTGGAAGAATTCGACGACAATGGTGAGACGGTTATGTTTGCACCTGCAGAAGGATTCTATGCAACACCTGGACTAGGTAAGGATGAGATTAGAATCGCTTATGTCCTCAACCAAAACGACATGAGAAGAGGCTCCGAGCTTATTAGACTTGGAATTGAAGCATATAACAAAAAACTAGGAAAGTAATATAAGGGGACGGTCTTAATACCGTCCCTAATTAAAACAATGAGTAAATTATCCCCAATGATGCAACAATATTTTGATATCAAAGAACAGTATCGGGACGCCATACTGTTCTTTCGCTTGGGGGATTTCTACGAAATGTTTTATGATGATGCCCTTACAACATCAAAGGAATTGGAGCTGACGCTTACCGGAAAGAATTGTGGTCAGGAAGAGCGTGCTCCCATGTGTGGTGTTCCATATCATTCTGCAGAACCGTATATTCATCGCCTCGTGGAAAAGGGATATAAGGTTGCTATTTGTGAACAGGTAGAGGATCCTGAACTTGCAAAAGGAATTGTAAAAAGAGAAGTTATTAAAATAGTAACTCCAGGAACCTTAACCTCTGGAATAATGCTAGAAGAAGGGGAGAATAATTATCTTATCTCCATTTATTTAAACAAAGGCAAATTAAAAGAAGAAGAGGGTCTCTCTCTGGCATATTCCGACATATCCACCGGTGAATTGGCAGTAACTGAAACTTCCGGTGATACTAAAGGATATAATGAAATACTTGATGAAGTATGTAAGCTATCTCCAAAAGAGATTCTTGTTAATCAGGACTTTGATGATAGATATGGAATTAAGGGCTTAACTGATATTGCCGGAATTGCGTTAGGTAATATCTCAATTTTGGATAACAAAGAATTTTCTTCTTCCATTGCTGAAACTATTATGGCAGGAAGTTTGGGAAGAGGAAGTCTAATAGCATCAGGTATTAAAGATAGAACAAACTCACTTAGTTCTTTGGCTGCTCTTCTTTCATATTTGCTGGAAACCCAGAAGCAAAACCTAAAACAGATTACTGCAGTGAGATTCTACGAAATGGGTTCCCGGATGTCTCTGGACAAAGCAACACTCAGAAATTTGGAAATAACCGAGACTATTTACGATAAAAAACGTGAAGGATCACTTCTCGGAATTCTTAATAAAACCCATGCTGCGATGGGAGCCAGGCTTTTAAAAAAATGGCTAAGAGAACCTTTAAACAATCCCGATGAAATAAACGAAAGGCTAAATGGTGTTGAGAAACTCGTCAACAATCCTTTGATTTTAAACAATCTTTCCGAACAATTAAAACAGATTTACGACTTCGAAAGATTGGCAGCCAGAATTGCATCAGGAAATGCAAATGGAAGAGACCTTTTGGCCATAATGCGTTCAATTAATGCGCTTCCCGAGATTAAGAATTCACTTCAGTATTTAATCGAGGAATCTTCATATGATTTATCGGTTGAAGTTAATGACATATTTGAAACAATCATCAATCAAATCGCTGATTTTTCCGATGTTTCCATTCTAATAGAAAAATCCATTAATCCGGACTGTCCTCTCACAATTAAAGAAGGTGACCTGATTCTTTCTGGATATTCTGAAGAATTGGATGGCCTGAAGGATTCAATTAAAGATGCAAAGACTTGGATAGCGGGCTTAGAAGGAAGAGAAAGAGAACGTACAGGAATCAAGAATCTTAAAGTAGGGTTTAATAAGGTATTTGGCTATTATATCGATGTCACCAGATCCCAGTCTCATCTAATACCGGAAGACTATATCAGGAAACAGACACTCGTAAATAACGAACGATACATTACGCCTGAATTAAAAGAAATGGAAAGCCTGGTATTAAATGCTGAAACAAAGATCAACAAACTGGAGTATGACTTATTCTCTGAAATTAGAATTGGTTTAGAAAACAGGATAGAAGATTTCCAGGTTACCTCGCATTGGGTTGCTGTGCTTGATTGCCTTTGCTCATATGCAACATGTGCTGTCAGATATGGATATGTTAAGCCCAAGGTAAACGATTCTTTGATTTTGGAGATAGAGGGTGGAAGACATCCGGTTGTTGAACAAACTGAAAGCAAAGGTCTTTTTGTTTCAAACGATACTTATTTGGATAACGATAAGCATACATTGGCAGTTATTACAGGACCAAATATGAGCGGTAAATCGACATATATGAGGCAGACAGCATTAATTGTTTTGATGGCTCAGGCTGGGTCCTTTGTTCCAGCTGATAGGGCCGTTATTGGCGTATGCGACAGGATATTTACCAGAATCGGTGCTTCGGATAATCTTACCCAGGGTCAATCGACTTTCTATGTCGAAATGAGCGAACTATCCTATATTCTTAATACTGCCAAGAACAGATCGTTAATTATCCTGGACGAGATTGGAAGAGGTACAAGTACATATGATGGACTCTCAATTGCATGGGCTGCTGTTAAATACTTATGTAATGAGAGTCGAAGAATTAGAACCTTATTCGCCACGCATTATCATGAACTCACAGAGCTTGGTGATGAAGAGCTTAACAATCAATTTGTTCCCGGAGTCTTTAATCTAAATGTAGATGTTGCAGAAGAAAACGGAGAGATAGTGTTTCTTCATAAAATCGTTCCGGGTGCCGCCAGTAAGAGTTATGGAATTCATGTTGCCAAATTAGCAGGGGTTCCAAAGGCATTATTGGAAGATGCTGAAAGCAAGCTTTCCGGATTAGAAGGTAATGAGAATCATTTAAAAAATGATCACAATCAACATTCTATCGGATTTAATGATGAAACTAATGTCAATGCTTCCAATTCGGACAATAAATTTGAAAATAATGAAGCATCTATAAATAAGGGGCTTGGTTCAAAATACGAAATAGATGACAGACAGATTTCGTTATTCACAAATATAAATGAGAGCGAGATTATCAACAGAATAAAAGATATTGATTTGATGGAATTAACACCATCAGAAGCCATAAGGGTTTTGGAACAGCTTAAGAGTTTACTAAATTGATAATTAGCGTTGATAATTAGCTCTAATTTGATATCGAATCATAAATATATTGCTTTATCATAAATTTATTTCATTTTTATCAAAAAAACATAAACCATACTTATATGATCAAAGTTCTACCTAAAGAAGTTTCAGATAAGATTGCAGCAGGAGAGGTTATTGAGAGCCCTGTTTCAATCGTAAAGGAACTCATTGAAAACTCAATAGATGCAGGAGCAACAACAATTACCTGCGAAATAATTAAAGGCGGAAAAGAAGAGATAAGAATTACTGACAATGGATCGGGTATTTCTTCTGAAGAAGTTGAAACCGCTTTTCTTAGGCATGCTACCAGTAAGATTGAAAAGACTGAAGACCTTAAACATCTGGATACATTGGGTTTTAGAGGAGAAGCGCTAACAAGTATAGCTGCTGTTTCCAGAACTGAACTGATTACCAAAACCAAGGATGAAATAACAGGAACCAGATTAATAATACATGGCGGTGCAATTATAAGCAAAGAATCAATTGGTTGTCCCGACGGTACTACTTTTATTGTTAGGGACTTATTCTATAATGTTCCTGCCAGAGCAAAGTTCATGAAATCCGAAGCTGCGGAAGCGGGCAGGATTATCGATATGATGTCCAGATTAGCTATAACAAGGCCTGATATTAGATTTACCTTGATCTCTAATGGTAAAAACTATTTTAGTACAACAGGTAGCGGTGATTTAAAATCTGCGATAATCTCAGTATATAAAGATAGGGAATATAAGGATTTGGTTGAAGTCAACTATCCATTAGCAGGTTCCGATAAATCTTCCAATGAAAAGGGGATTTCTATTCATGGATTTGTTTCGCGACCATCATTTACAAGAACAAACAGGAGAAGTCAATTCTCATTTGTAAACGGAAGAACTATAAAGAATAAATCTATCGATAAGGGAATTGATCTTGGATATAAGGAACGATTATTTGAGGGCAGACACCCTATCACCTTTTTGTTCCTGGAGATGAGCCCGGAAACAGTCGATGTAAATGTACATCCAAATAAAAAGGAAGTTCGCTTTAATGATGAAATTGCTGTTATTACAGCCATTGAGGAAGCTATTAAGAATGCCATATTAAGTGAAAAAGGGGTAATAAAAGCGACAGATTCTTTCTCATTATCCGAACAAAAACCTTTAAAGAACAATTCCAAAACAACAGATATTAATGATTCGGTCAGTGTCCATAATTCAAATAGTGAAGATGAATCAACTAACGATTATTCACAATTGGATTTAAAATCCTATTTGGCAAATCTGAATAGGGATAATATAGATTCATCCGGAATTGATTTAATGGATAATAACAACAGCGAATCATATGAATCTACATATAAAGATAATTATGATAATAATGTTAATAGTGATAATAAAGATAATAAAGATAATAAAGATAATAAAGATAATAATATATTGTCATTTAATGCAAATGAAACATATGAAAGTTATGAACCTATATTAAAACCTTTTGACTTTGATGACCTTGTTTTTGGTCAAACCATTCTAGGGACATATATAATTGCAACAGATAACGACAATATGTATCTATTTGACCAGCATGCGGCTCACGAAAGGGTAAATTATGAAAAGTTCGTAAACGCATATTTGTCAAATAAAAAAGAGAGTCAAATACTATTAACACCAATTACCTTTGATGTGCCTTTGGAAATGACGGAAGATGATGAATACTGGATGGGTGTTCTAAATGAAATGGGATATTCTATAGATTCCTTTGGTGAGATCACGTATATAATTAGAGAGATTCCGGTGTTTATGTCTCTTGGCGAAGCAGAAGAATTTGCAAAATCATTCGTCGACACATATTTTGAAGATGTTAAAACCAAGAATCAAATAGTAATAGATAAACTTATTACAAAGGCTTGCAAGAGTTCAATTAAAGCACATGATTATATAAAAGAAGAAGAAATTAAAGCATTAATCGAAGATTTAAAAAATTGCAGGAATCCTTTTTCCTGTCCTCACGGAAGACCGACCTTCATTAAGTTTTCTAAATACGATTTAGAGAAAATGTTTAAAAGAGTACAGTAAACCGCAGCAAGTAGAAGCATAAGAAAGGATTAGAAAGAATGGCTAGAAATACTGATATTATGGAGAGAGACTTTAAGGAAATAAAAAAGAAGGAGATACAACATGCGGTTCATGTTATCGATGCAATCGAAAAGAATCCTGATCCGTATTTAAAATATAAAACAGGACGTCCTATAACCGATATAAAGCAGATGTTCGAATCCAGCGTTTCCAAGTATTCAGAGAATGTTGCTTTTATGCAAAAGTTTAGAAAAGGTGAAGGGTATAAAAGCATCAAATATAAGGAAGCATTAGAAGATGTTAATGCCATCGGAACAGCTCTAATAAATAGAGGGCTGAAAGGTAAAAGAATATCTATTATCGGGGAAACCAATTATCAATGGGAATCCACATATCTAGCCGTCATAGGCGGTGTTGGAATCGTTGTTCCTTTGGATAAAGAATTATCAGAGGACGATTTAAAGAATTTAGTTCAGGATGCCGAAGTATCCGCGGTTTTTTATGGTAAAAAATATGACAAAATGTTTAAAGACATGAAAGCCAGCGGAGACACAAATCTGGAAGTCCTTGTTAATATGGATAAGGACATGGTTCTATATTTGGAAGATGAGCAGGATATTTTCAATACTGATGACGAAGATTTGCACCATGAGGATTACTCCGGAAATGAGTTATCTTGGGCAAAACTCGTAAAGGAAGGCAAGTCGCAGGTTGCAGAAGGGGATAGACAATTCATCGATGCTGAAATAATTGCGGATGATATGGCGGTTATTCTATATACATCCGGCACCACCGGATTTGCAAAAGGCGTAATGCTTAGCAATACAAACCTTTGTGAAAACCTCATGGCTGCACCTACAATTCTAGAAGTAAGATCAACTGACATTTTCTTCTCGGTATTGCCGGTTCACCATACATATGAATGCACATGTGCATTTTTGATGCCATTATATAAAGGTTCAGCAATTGCCTTTATGGAAGGATTAAAATATATAACAAAGAACCTGGAAGAAGTTAGGCCCACGATGCTCCTTGGAGTTCCTGTTCTAATTGAGACGTTATATAAGAGGATTTGGAAGGCTGCCAGGGAAGGTGGTAAAGATAAAACCCTAAGAAAGCTTCTAGCTATCAACAATAAGACCAGAAAGTTCGGACTGGATATCAGCAAACCGTTTACCAAGGATATTTTAAAAGTCTTTGGTGGCCGCATGCGTGTAATAATAAGCGGAGGGGCCGCTATCGATCCGGATATTCTGCAATTCTTTAACGATATTGGAATTGTTGCTGTTCAGGGATATGGACTAACGGAATGCTCTCCTATGGCTGCTCTTAATCCTGATGTTGAAAAGGATATGAGAAATTCTTCCGTAGGCCATTTGCTCCCGGGAATGGAAGTCAAAATTATTGATAAGGATGCTGACGGTATCGGTGAAATTTGCTTCAAAGGACCTAATGTAATGATGGGGTATTATAAGAATCAAAAGGCCACTGATGAAGTTTTGATTGATGGATGGTTCCACACAGGAGACTTAGGTTATGTTGATGACGAAAACTTCATTTACATTACCGGACGTAAAAAGAACGTAATTATTACCGATAACGGCAAGAATGTATTTCCTGAAGAACTTGAATATGAGCTTTCAAAGATTCCTTATATTTCCGAATCCATGGTTTGGGGTGCAACGGCTGAAGGAACTTCAAACAGTAATACTATTGCTGCTACCGTGACAATTGATGAAGATGAAGTTAAACTGGTATTGGGCGATGACTATGAACAAAAAGACGTCGAAAAAATAATTTGGTCTGAAATCGATAAACTAAACGACAGACTTCCGCTATTTAAGCGCATCAAAAAATTGGTTGTCCGAGATCACGAATTCGATAAAACTACAGGAAAGAAGATAAAGAGATTCGTTGAAGAAAACAGAGAAGCATAAAAACAAAATAGTTTTGATTGCCGG
>CADBSP010000117.1 GCA_902797405.1 uncultured Eubacteriales bacterium
CCCCTCCATTTGGCGTAAAGAGTTGTGTCGCCGGTAATCACTGTATCGTAGTCGGCCATCACTTCACGTGCCGGATCTATCGTCCAGTATTCAAATATATAGGCGTCTCCTACGCCGCTTGGACGCTCGTTTACCGCGCGGCCCAGACCAGCGTTGGTCTTATACCAGAGCCATTCGCTTCGGGTAGGAGCCGGTGTATTTCCGATTCCGCCGACGTCATAGTTGATGGTGTAGTACGCCTCGACGTTCACCTTGACGGTTTCTTCACATCCCAGGTAGGAAATCTTTATCTCCTGTTCTCCGAGGACCGTACTATCAAAGCCGGAGATCATATCCATCGTCACGGGTATGGTGCTCTGACGACCGTCACTCCAATTTACACACAGGAACAGACCTGAAGGATTGAGTTCTTCTCCCTTCTGGTATGTAGTCTTAAAACCACGGTCCTCCAGCCAGCTGTCAAAGACACCGTTCACATAGACCGAATTCACGCCGGTTTTCTCAATATAATAGTCGTCGCCCTGGTAAACGGCATACACAGTTTGATTGCCCACTTCTGTCAGCCCCTGCACCTCATATGAAAACTTTCCATCAGGGTTCAAAGGTACGCTGTCTAACCGGGTAGTGCCTACCCAGATTTCAACCATTCCGCTTGGGGTAGGACGGTTTGCTGTAGCATCAGCAAAAACGGTTCCGTTCACGGTAAAGTCTTCGCCCACCAGAATTGTCTTCTCAGGCACTTCCAGAGACACAAATGGCGTGAACTTTTCTATATAATTCGGCATGACACCCACATTCGAAGCCGGCATGATAAAGCTTGTGGTCTCCTTGACAGGATCCTCAAATGCAACTTTCCCGTTGGTGTATACCCATCCATCAAAGGTGTAGTTATTACTCTTATCCGCCGTTATAGTTACCGTGTCGCCCACCGTCGCCTTAACTCTGTCGGACGGTGTCCCACCGTTGACCGATGCAGTACCCATGGTAACCACCACGTCATACTCATTCTTTTCAAATTTCGCCTTCAGCGTTTTGCCGCTGTCCGGCATGGTATAGCGCATGGTTCTCTCGCTGCTGAGATGAGTGTCGTTTTCATCGTACCAGCCGGCAAAGTGATAGCCGCCCCTGTTGTATGCGGTGACGCTTTGTTCTGTGCCAACGGGGTATGTGTTTCCGCTTTCGTACACACTTCCGCCTTCATCTGGCTCGATGTTTACAGTAAGCTTACCCACCTGCACTGCAACATTCACCGTTACGCTGGTCTTCGTCTCACCGTCATGGTTGGACGTCGCGGTGATGGTCAGTTTCTTCCCTTCGGCCTCGCGGGGAGAAACGTACAGTGCCCCGGTATCGGGATTGATTGTTGTATCATTCTGACCGTTGCCGGACAGAGACCAGGTTACAGTATCATCCTTCGATTCCCCTAAATCACCGCCGAATAGTACAGACGCCGTAAATTGCGTCGTTTGAGCCGTAGGTACGCTCGCTCCTTCAGATGGCGTCACCGTGATGGCACGGACATAGTACTCCACAGGCGTCACATTCCACACCGCCTCAACAACGGTGTCCGCACGGAAGGTGTAACTATCCCCCGGCTGATACTCCTGCCCGTTGATACGCCACGCTCTAAAGTTCTCGCCGCGCTGCGCTTTGAAGTTGCATTGGGGAAGTGTGAGAGGGATGTCCTCCTTCGCAGTCATCTCCAACGTCACTCCGGTGTCGTTCTTGGAATCAAAGGTAACTTTATACTCCTCTCGGGTCCGGAAGTCTGCTTTCACCGTGAGCGTCGCGTCCTCAAAGGACTCCCCGTAGTTCGGCCAGGGAATCGTAAATTCACGGGTATTCGTGATATCCCATTGGATTTCTACGTTTTGGTAACCGGTAAGACCAGTGTATCCTATGACCTTTCGGTGATTTCCGTTTTTGTCCCTGTTCAGTACCAGTCGGAGCCGCTCAAGGATGTTCTCATCATCCTCCTTAACCGAAACGGCGATTTTTCCACCCGGCTGCGGATTGTCGCAGGAAACCGAAATCTTGTCGCGATCAGCTTCTTCCACCAGGACGGTCATATCGAAGACCCTTTTGAGCAGCAGAGCTGCGGGATCGTACGGCATCCAGAAGTACAGCTGCGGGCCCCATTCTGTGTCCATCACTTCAGGCTCATAGAATGGCGGAGATGGGATGCCATTCATA
Source organism: uncultured Eubacteriales bacterium (assembly GCA_902797405.1). Lineage (GTDB taxonomy): Bacteria > Bacillota > Clostridia > Peptostreptococcales > Anaerovoracaceae > Eubacterium_B. The sequence goes on from CADBSP010000117.1 coordinate 2,194, forward strand.
TCTGTTCCCGACCAGAAAGGATAGATTTTGCTGTTGTTCGGCGAATCGTTGTGGTCCTGGAGATTTATGTTTCTGTACTTGAAATCGAAGAATACGGGCGTGTTCGGTATAGCGCTCGGTTGCTTGGACGGTGTAAGCAGATCCGGTGCAGGATTTCCTTTAAAATCAATAGGATTGAATCCGTCATAATAGCGTCCAACAAAGCTCGATGGCGCAAAGATGACCTGGACGGTAAAATTCTGATTTAAGGCGTCGGCCTTATTTCTTACCCATGCTGAAGTACTCCCGTTCTCTGCGATGGTACGGATCCGGTAGTTCGTGAGGTTTTCGTCCAGCTTTTCATCCAGAACCGGATACACCCATATCTCTTCGCCTGCCTTAACGATGCGCTTCGTTGGATTATCCACAGAGCTATACCCTTTGCTAAAATAAGCGGTGTTGTTGTTCCCCGGTCCGGTCAGATCCTCAATCTCGAGATTCGCAAAATGATAACCGTCCTTGTGGTTTAGGGAAAGATATGCTATGACCCTGGCATCATAGCTCGGCATGAAGAATTTCACAATATCGCCGCCCCTCATCTTGCCGTTCCAGAGTTCAATATTAAGACCCTCCACCACAAGCCTGACGGATAGCGTGTCAGATAAGCGCGGGAGCTTCATGACCACGCGCTCGCCGGGCATATATTGGTTATTATCTCGTTCAGTTGTTAATATAAGCGGATTTGCGTCCTCCTTCATATAATCCCGCACATGCTCGGCACTGTCATCTTCAACGAATATTACGGAACGTGGCTTGTATTCGGCATGATTGGGCTCGTAGTCGATTTGGAGTCTAGGGTCTCTTTCGTTATTTACCGTAATATCAAAGGTAACGCTGTAGTAGTATCCCTTATCTGTAATTTGTAGATTGGTAACGTCGCCATTGCTAATGGAGACATCTTTGATTACGAAGAAATCGTCTTCGGTGGTAAAGCCGACCCGTGTGGTCACACCCTGTTTGATGTGCTCCCAGTTGCCTGTCTTTTCGGCAATTGCAACTTCCGCCCCTTTAATGTAACTTTCTCTCTCCGGTTCCCTCAGCTTTAAGTAACGCCTCGTCTCTGCGCTAATCGTATAGTCGTAGAACCTACCCATAGAATAGGGCTCCATCTGGTTATAGAAAGATTCGCTGCCGAGGCGCACCCAGTAGAGCGAATCGTTCACTTTTCCGCAGGCCTCCCACGGGTAATTGCTTCTGGCAGATTGGCCCATCGCCTCCCCCAGCACGTCCCGAAAGGGCGGGGTTGACATCTCCGTGAAGGTCAGATCAAAGTTCTCGGGCAATATGTTCGAGTATGTTTCACTGGCTATTGTTCCTTTGTAATGGAGCTCGTGCAGATAATAGCCCTCATCGACATTGACCGTGAAATAGACCGGCTCGTTGTTAGCGAACAGATCGTCCCTATACATCCTCCACGAAGAGCCTGTTCCCCCGAGGTAATCGGAGCCGATGTAACCCAATCTTCCATGGCTGTCGTTCTCGAGCTTCACGCTACGAAAACGTTGGAATTCTGCCATCTCGCGCAAGGTCTCATCTAATGGGCCATTAATTTCCCAGGGCCGCTTGAACTGCGTATTCCAGGCCGTTGTCACCACAAGCTTACAGTTTGTGTTCGGCATATAGAAAGACCTATCATGCTTGATCGCTCCGTGAGAAAGCTGATAGGCGTGGTGTGTAAAGATAAAATCTTTACTGTTATTGCTCTCCTCCGCTCGGACCAGGAAGCTCCGCATATGGGAGAAGTAATCGCGAGGCTTCGATACATTGGTATAGATATAGTAGGAAACTCTGTCATCCTCCCTGAACCAATACCGTTTGTATGTAGAAGCGCCCTCCCTGATGTACTCTATCTTCTGTGGTTTCGCGTATCCCTCCGATACATTATACGGGAGTTGGACTACCACATAGGGTTCCGGGACATTTGTTATGACATCCAGATAATAAAGCTTATCCTCCGCCGCCTGCACCGTCTGGCTCATGGGTGGCAGCATCCCGACAATCATCACGAGCGTAAGTATTACTGCAAGTAGTCGGTTTCTTATCTCCATGTTGCTATTCCTTCCTCTTTTAACATCTGTTCTTCGCTTTCGTGTATGATACAATTCTTCCTGATTTCGATTATCATTTGGTGACGTTCTTCGCGAACTCTCCATCATGTTCATAAGGCGCCACCTCCCAAAGTATATAAAAACGCACCACGAACCTGATACAGCAGTATGCTGTTCAGGTCATGGCGCAGTATTTTTCCGTGCTTGGATTCAGTTTTATTTAGTCGTTTCATGGATATTCCCCCGATGTGTTCTACCGACCTATAGCACACATATTCTCCAAGGTTAATTATAAATACTAACAAGGTTCTATTCAAGAACGCTGACGAATATGACTTGTAAAAACAGGAAAACGACTTGATTATTGCTCTGTCTTCGATTATCATTATGGAAAAAAGAGGAAAAAGGGTACTGAAAAAGTTTATGAATAATTCTGAGAGGTTGTGAGAAAATGAATCAGCATGCGATTGCCGAGCTAACCGCAGAACTTGTACTTAAATACTACGAAAATGATCCTTGGCCTTTCCTGGAGCATTTCGATGATGAAAGTCTGTGGTACGGTCCTGCAGAGGGACAGTATATCAAAGGACGTCAGGCAATGTTCGATATCTGGAGTCAGGATGAGCATAATTTGACCTTTACCGTCGGGGATATGAAGGTAGAATACAATTCGGCTGCTCCCACGTCCTGCAATGTGATGCTAAGATATCCCGTGGTCACCCACTATCCGGACGGGGAAGATATTTCTGTAAATCAGCGTCTGTTGCTCTGTTGGGGAGATCGAAGCGTGATGGATGAAAACGGCAAGCAAACAAAGCAGCCACGAATTCTGGTTTGTCACATATCAAATCCCCATGCAAAGCATGAGGATGATGTAATATACCCTAAACGTTTTAGGCAAGTATTATCCCAAAGTGGCGCCATGCCACATAAGGGCGAAAGACTTCATTTCCGCGGCGTTGACCGCTCAGATTACTTCTACCTCTCCGACAACATCCTTTGGATTGAAAGTGACAGAGGCGGAATGCACAGCATCCTGCATACCGCGGATGGGAGCATCCAGGTATTCGATAAGATAATAAATCTATCCAAAGCCTATCCTCATTTGTTCCTCCGCTGTCATCAGAGTTATCTGGTCAATCCAAACTATATCCGAAATATCCGCCGCTTTGAGCTGCGCCTGACCAATGGCGTCGTGCTCCCCATCCCGGAGAAGAAGTATACCGCTTTCCGAGACCAGGTCACTAGGCTTTTGAAAAATGACCTATCGCAGCCATCAGCTAAATAGCTAGCCCTTTTAAAGCTCTGAGCCCTCCTGCTATTCCATCAAATTTTCTGGAGCCAATGCCTAGTCCAATTTCCTCCACAATTATTCCAGGCAACGGTTCAAATTCATCAACGAAATTTTTAAGAAGCGCTGCTCCTGTTGGAGTGCATGATTCCGACGGTATTATGCCTGCTTTAAAAGGTATTCCTTTTAAAATGTTTAATGTTGCAGGAGCCGGAACAGGCATAATGCCATGTGCACATTTAACATACCCGTTTCCAACAGCAATTGGAGATGCTATTACCCTTTCCGGGGAAAGCTTCTCTATTATATAGCAAACAGCAGTAACATCGGCTATGGCATCCATCCTTCCCACCTCGTGGAAATGAACATCGCTTACCGGATGCCCATGCGCTTTGCTCTCCGCCTCCGCAATTATATTATAAACTTTAATTGCATTTGCTTTTACACTTTCAGACACAGAAAGAGAATTGATAATCTCCTCGATTTCCGTCATTCCCCTATGTGTGTGTTCATCGTCGTTGTCGTGATGATGATGTCCATGGTCATGATGATGGACGTGATGACGGTGATGACCATGCTCGTGGTCATGATGATGGTCAAAAGAAACCTGCCAGTCATCTGGTTCTTCCTCGCCTTTTATGAGCACTCTCATACGGGTTCCTGCAATTCCGCCGCTCCATGCTTCTTCAATTTTATATTCCACTCCGGGAATCCCCATAGAGTTTAGTTCGTTTAGAACGCCTGACTTATCTTCACATAGTCCCACTAGTGCTGCTGTAAGCATGTCTCCTGAGGCACCAAAACCACAGTCAAAATAAATGATTTTCATACATTATCCTCTTTTAACTTATTTTTATCGGTTCTATCTGTCACCTTACATATAGGGCCGTTAGTTGCATCTGTCACCTTGTATATGGGTACGTTAGTTCTATCTATCTCCTTACATATAGGGCCGTTAGTTGCATCTGTCACCTTGTATATGGGTACGTTAGTTCTATCTATCTCCCTACATAAGATTCTAACGATTATGTCATTCTATTGATAATAAAGAAGGTTCGCCTTTTTTAGCGCTAGAACTATTATCGGAATAAGAAGTATATGTATAACAATTGCCGGAATGGCATTTATAAACGCACCAGCCAGGAACAAATCAAAAGTAAACTTGTCTCCCATAAATCCAAGAATCACATACTTTACTGCACCCCAAACCAGGCGTCCCAGAAGCATCGAAGGTATTAATGAAATATAAATTGAAGGTGTTTTCTTCGGAAGGAGTCCAAAGAGAAATCCCGAACAAAACCCGTATGTTGCCAATTCAAATGCCATAACAATCGCATCAGGAACCATAGCAGGCATACCAAAGAGAACGGATCTTAGTAGTGGCGCGACAAAACCAACACCTAATGCCCAGAAGGGTCCCGCTACATAGCCAGCTAAAAGAACCGGAATATGCATCGGGGAAATCATCTTTGCAATCTGTGGTACTTGTCCAGCTATAAATGGAATTATTATCGCCAAAGCCAAGCATAAAGCGGCCATTACCATTTTTCTAATCCCAGCGTTCCCATTGATGCTTTTTTCTTGCTTCATAATACTCTCATCCTCTCATTCCCTTTATACATTTCAAATCAGTATGCACTTAATATTTAGTTTGAATATCTTTCAGTACATATCTCTTTTAGGTATGGATTACCTTTTAACTCTATCTCTATTTGATATCTATTATAACATACTCGGACTTGGTTCCCGTCTTAAAGTGGAACTCCCAATTTGAAATACCGGACGTAACTATGAAATTAGTATCATTTATAATCTTATGCCCGTATACTCCATCGTTTATGCCTAAGGCTTCCTGGATGAATCCAAGCGGAATAAACTGTCCTCCGTGTGTATGTCCCGACAGAACCAAATCCACATTTGTTAGCGATTCATTTTCGTAATCTGTAGGCTCATGATTTAGAACAACAGTATACTTGGAGGAGTCAACATCCTTAATCAGCTCGGATATTGGTAGTCGCGATGTCGTCATTCCGTCTTTTCTTCCGACTATACATAACTCTCCGGCGTAAGCCACTTCGTCCTCCATGACGTTTATATTATGCGCGCGAAGTGTCTCATCCAATTCAGTGGCTGTGAAGGTTCGACTTTGGTAATATCCCTTATCATGATTTCCGTAAACATACCAGACCCCATATTTTGGTTTAATCTGTTCCAAAGCTTCACACGCCTTTATCAAATCCTCTCTTTTTGTACTATCATCAACAAAGTCACCTGCGATCATTACACAGTCGGGCTCAGCCCTCATTATCTCATTAATATGATTTGCGAAACCATCTCCGTCAAAAGTCGTTCCGATATGCGAATCAGCAATCAAAGCAATGCGTACACCCTCGGACACTTTATCGCTGGAGAGAACATAGTTTGTTTCCCACACGTTCATGCATTGATAGTATCCCACAGAAAGATATGCAATAGTTAGAACGAGAGCAAGACAACCTCTAAAGTTAAAACTTGTTTCTTTTCCTCGAATAGCATTGATAATTCTTGCAATGATTCCGGATAACAAAAAGAAAAACACTACATGGATAAAAACAATTGCAGCATCACCCAGCGAGAACAAACGAGCTATAATAAAAAAGAAAACAACGATTAATCCAAATGAAACAAGTCTGGAAAGCCACTTACGCCCCTTGGTTATTTTCTCGATAAAATCGAACTTTGCAATCGAGAAGCTTAAATACATAGCTCCCGATACACATATTAATAAAACGCTAACTATAAGAAATACCCAAATCTTCATATC
>CADBSP010000118.1 GCA_902797405.1 uncultured Eubacteriales bacterium
TATGAGCCATTCGAGGAAACTAATAAAGTTAGCTAAGTGAAAATACAAATATAAGAAAAGGAGAAATTATTATGAATCTTGCATTGATTGGTATGGCTGCAGCTCTTGGTTTATCCGCTGCAGGTTCAGCATTCGGAGCTGGATTTGGCGGTATGTCCTCTGTAGGCGCATGGAAAAAATGTTATGCTAGCGGAAAACCCGCACCCTTCATCATGATCGCTTTCACAGGTGCACCTCTTACACAGACAATCTACGGCTTCCTTCTCATGAACTTCATAAAGACAGCCGTTGACAACGGTGCTGACGCAGGTCTGGCACTGGGTGTAGGACTCTTCGGAGGCTTGGCCATCGGTCTATCCGCATTCTTCCAGGGCAAGTGCGCAGCAGCTTCTGCAGATGCGCTCGGTGCGACAGGAAAGGGTACCGCTAACTACTTCATTGTAATCGGTATCGCTGAAACGGTAGCTCTGTTCACCCTCGTATTCAGTTTGCTGCTACTGAACAGCTAATAAAACCAATAACCTGCTTTCTTAAAGCAATAAGAAACCACAATGGGAAACAACAATAAGAAACAACAATAAGTAATTGCAATAAGAAACAACGATAAGAAACAACAATAGGAAACAACAATAAGAAATTGCAATAAGAAATGACAAAAAGGGACTCTCTTGAAAAGGTGAAAAGGGGGTCCCTTTTGTTAAAAAGTATCGAAAAACAGTCTTATAGGACAAAAGCATCAATCATATGTAATAAAATAGGAAAAATGTTCCTCTTTTTGAAAAAATGGATGAAAAATGTTAAACTTTTTCACTCTTTGAGCAAAAAGAGGAACGTTTTTGACAGTTATTCCCAACAGCAGGTCTTTGCTTACCTTTGCTTTGCACCTCGGGATCCCCGGTTGATTAAATTTCCGAGGTGCAAAACTCTGTTTTTAGATTTTGCACCGGTGCAGATTTTGATTTTTGAAATCTGCACCTCAGAATTCCCGGTTGATTCCCATTCTGAGGTGCAAAACTGCATTTTTAGATTTTGCACCGGTGCAGATTTCGATTGTTGATTTCTGCACCTCAGGATTCCGAATTAATTCCATTTCCGAGGTGCAAAACGCTGTTTTTAGATTATGCACCGGTGCAGATTTCGATTTTTGAATTCTGCACCTCGGGGATTCCCGGTTGATCCCATTTCCGAGGTGCAAAACTCGGTTTTTAGATTTTGCACCGGTGCAGATTCCGATTTTTGATTTCTGCACCTCAGGATTCCCATTTAATTCTATTTCCGAGGTGCAAAACTCCATTTATCCTCCATTTATTAAAATTCAAAATATTCTAATTTTTTAGATTCTGATTACTCTCAATGTATTGCAAAATCCCTAAAAAAGTGGCATAATAGTAGCGTTTGTATAACGTTTTATTAACATATATTTTATATGGAGATATAGAGGAGTAAGGTATGTTTAATAAGCGCCATTCTACATTGAATACCATTCTGGTTTCTTTACTTTCATTATTACTTGTTTTCAGTTCAATAGGTAGCACAGCTTTTTATTCGTTTGCTGAAGATAATATCCAGAGAACGAATGGACAGGGCGATGCAAATAATCCAGTGCCTAATGATGAAGGCTCTGGAAATATTGTAATTCCAAGCGATGCAACCTCTGGCGATGATGCGACGAACAATGGAGCATCGAATGATGATTCATCAAAGAGCGATGCACAGAACAATTGGGCATCGAATGATGATTCGTCAAAGAATGATGCGACGGACAATGGAGCATCGAATGATGATTCGTCAAAGAATGATGCGAAGAACAATGGAGCATCGAATGATGATTCGTCAAAGAATGATGCGACGAACAATGGGGCATCGAATGCGGGTTCATCAAAGAATGATGCGACGAACAATGGAACATCGAATGATGATTCATCTAAGAGCGATGCGACGAACAATGGAGCATCGAATGCGGGTTCATCAAAGAATGATGCGATGAACAATGGAGCATCGAATACTGGTTCATCAAATGACGCTGCATCAAAGAGCGAGGCTCCAGGAAATGACACATCGAATAACAATGCATCCAACAACGATGTAGCAAATGACAAGTCGTCCGAAGAGGAAGAAGAAATCGAAAAGAACGGCGCTTCAGTTCATGAAGAGAATGGCCTTTATCAGGTTATGCTTTTTGGCGACCCTGCGAAGAACACTGATGCCGCAGCCGATGCAATTGCAGATGCATCAAAGGCCGACCCGAACGAGAATGCTATTCCTCCAAACGATGCAAAGCGCATGAGTACCGGTCTGTTCAGATCCTTGGCAGCAGCTACTCCAACTCGAAATAATGCATATCCATATCCAAGACGAGGTGATGGCTCTGACGTGGAGTCCATTTCAATCCGCTGGATAACTAAAGACACAAAAGAAAACAACGATGATGCTTTGCTATATTTAGAACCGGCAGAGGACTCTGGTTTTTCTGTGCGCTTTCAGATGGATTATGCTCTTTCCGGAGAACACAGCTATGAGCCCGGAGATATTGAGATTCGCATCCCGGCCCAGGTATTTCACAAGAGAAATAATGATAAAACAAGCGTGAACGACAAGATGACCGGCAACATGGTTATTCCTCTAGCGCAAAGCCCCGGAGATAAGACTGACTTTAATTGGACGCTCATTGATGGCGAGTATGTTCTACATAATACCAAAAAAATAGTTGCGGCAACCAAGGGATTTATTCAATTTGAGATCAAAGGCCTTATGCCACATGATATTGTGGACATGTCATTTACAGATGATTTGCAGGCAACCATAGAAGTAACGACACATCTGGGTAATATTATAGGACTTCAATCCAACATAATAAGGGCTCAAGTTAATACGTTCCAAAAGGTTGTTCGTGCCAATAAAGACGTATCTGAAATCACTGTTGTAGAAGAGTCTGAAGTTGGTGATGTACCTGCTAATATCAGATCAAAATATCCAACAGATACTTATTTCGTTGTTGTGAACTGGTACGTAAATGCCTATCATACCGGTACTCAACCATATACATTAACCGGAGTTGATACGAGAACAGATGTAGCAACAGATAAGACTACGACCAAATTACACGATGGCTGGATAATAGCGGGTGACACAGCGACAACCAAGAATCTTGGTGTTGTTCAAAAGGGCTGGTTCTCAGCAGGAGCAACGACTCCTGCCAGTGTTAAAGTGGCATATCCGCTTAGTCAGTTCAAAAAGGATACTATCTATACTTTTACAAACCATGTCGAATATGACTTGGTACCTCTAGATGGATTGGATGAACCAACTCATGTGGAGGCAAATGCTACAACTAACTGGAGTTACCGCGATCCTATATGGATAGATCCAAGAGGACATTTTAATGTCTTTAAATGGGGTAATGACAACGATTACGGTGAACGTTCCGGAGGGAAATTAACCACCCATTATTCTTACTCCACTTATGATGATATTCCCCGAACAAAAGGCACAAATACTGCACCTCAGCATTTACAAGGCTGGTATGGTCTCTATAAAAAGGCATTAAATGAAATGAGGGACGGGGAAGACTATGAAATATGCTACACCATTAAATCTGATGGTTACGTACTCCCGTGGACACTCCAAGGTGATTCAAGGCTTGAGTCATCATATGGCAAGCGTCCCGTTACCATGGTTACCGAAGATACAGGTCTTTGGGTGGGATCACAGAAGAATCATCTATTTGATTTGGTTCCGGGCGATAATATGGACTTTAAGTCTATTCGTTTTATTAAACCTATAATTGGAAAGATTAAAGCAATCAATGTTAATCCGGATGGTAGTTTTGCTACCAGTGTCATTTCAACAAGCGGAGACATTGCCAGTGATGGTACATTTGATTACGAAGGAGATCTGGATAATACACATATTCCGCCTATAATACTTGAAGTTCAGCGTAATGGAGCATGGGAAGAATACGCTTCGGCCGATTGGACCACAGGGTCCTGCGTGATAACCTTAGTGAATGGTTCTGTAGTAAAAGATAGTTCAATAGATTTTCCGGAAGGAACAGAGAATTTTAGAACAAAAGTAATAACCGGCAATGCTTCCATAGTGTATTGTGTCAGGCCAAGCATTGTGTTACATAATACTTCTCAGTGGCGCGAGCATATCGAAAGACTCTTTGATCTTTATCCTGCTCCGGAGGAAAGCGTATGGAATGGAGTAAAGCTGAACGCCTATACTCACGAGGGAGATGAAATTGTTGAGCTTAGAAAAAACGGTTATGATCGTCTGATGGGTTATACAACAGATATTGCTGTTGTGCCTTACAAATCAGGAACTGTAGATAGTATCGATTACGATGAACAGCAAGTCACCCTCAGTTATACAGCCAAGGTGGAGGAAAGAAGCGTAATTCCGGACCTGGAATTATATAAAAGTGCCTTGGAAGAAGGAGAAATTAAACCTGAGACCAGTGGAGTTTGGTATGATCTATTACCTCTGGGAGTAAATCCTTTAATGGATACCATTGAACTTCGTGATGGTGACACTATTAAAAACGCCTATACAATTCCAAACTACAACGGAAGCGGAAGAACACTTTTGGTTGTTGAGGCTGATCTTACTCCAACTCCGGAGATTTATTATAAAAATGATTTGACGTTCTATGAGGACGTTCCAAGTATAAGATTTGAGGCCGTATGCGATATCAAGTTCATTATCGACTATGGTCAAATAATTGAACCGGATGACAAATTCGCGGCAGACCTTCACAATGTAATAGTTTTTGAAAGTAGTAATGATGAATTAGGTGACTTAGAAGGATATAAAGCGGAGAATAATGATCCATGGGGAACAAACAATGTGAGAACCAAGGAGGCATGGTCTCCCAACGCTGATGACGCAAGAATCGAGAAAGAAGCGCTGTATGGGTTAAGTGACGGAAGAGATACTCAAAGCTTCCTTTATGCCGGTACAACCAATCACATTGAAATTCTAAACGCTGCATCAACCTCTTTGTTAAAGGAAGTTGATGTAAATAACGAAGGCAAATGGTCTCAGGGTACTTATTATGGAAATCGTGAAAAGAACGCCCGAGATGTTTACGAAGGAGGAATGTATTCTTATCGCATCAACATGACGAGTAATTCATTTACTCAAACAAGGGACATGATTCTTTACGATTCTCTGGAGAATTATGTTGCCATTCAGGGTAACGACCAGGAGGATGTTGATGCACTTGCTGCAGGAAAGCGGTGGAGAGGTACGTTAAGAAACGTGGATGTTTCGCAGCTGAGATCAAATGGTATCGATGCTATTGTCTATTACTCTACAGTGCCTGAACTCAAGATGCAAGAAGTGGATAATCCGCTCGGTGGTCATATTCATGAAACGAATTGTGATTTAACGAATGAGCATATTTGGACGAGAGCAGATAGGTATTCAGGAGATTTAGCAGATGTACATGCCATTGCCATTGATTGCAGAAAGGGCATAGATGGCAAGGCCTATATATTGGAACCCGAAGAGTCGGTAACAGCGTTCATCAATATGTGGGCTCCGCAGGGCGAAGAGGCAGCGGCGTATATTAAGCAGGATGCTCATGCGTATAACAATATATTCCTGGATTGTGTATCTATAGATGCTCGTACCGGAGGTGAAGGCAAAAAACTGTTTGTTCGTCAGGACTATGTAAAGGTGGGCCTAGTAGAGAACAACGTAACGGTGAAAAAAGTATGGGAAGATGATGATGATAGAGATGGCATTAGACCGAATGAAGTCACAATCACCTTGCTTAGAAATGGACAGCCTTTTAAACAAGCAGCATCTGAGAATCCAAATGCCTATATAATCCAGAATCCGGTTACTGTTAAACTGGATGAGGATGGTGATATTAATTATACATTTAAACACTTGCCATATTGCGATGACAATGGCAGAGTCTTTACCTATTCGGTAAAAGAAAGTGGAGTCGAAGGATATACATCCAATGCAAGGCTGTCAGAGGATGGTAAGACTATTACTTTGACAAATACCCACAAGCCTGAAACAACCAGAGTAAGTGGAACCAAGACGTGGATAGGAGACACCGAAAAGGTACGCCCTTCTGCTATCAGGGTAGACTTGTTTGCAGATGGGGAGAAGGTAAATACTCAGCTTGTTAGAGCTGACGCAGATGGATTCTGGGAGTATAGCTTTGATAATCTTCCTAAGTATAAGCATAAGAGAAAAGAGATTATCTATACAATTGAAGAAAAGGCTTTAGATGAAGCAAATAATTCATATATTGTTGAACTAGATGGTTATGACATTAAAAACACATATCATCCATACGGAGATGTTGAATTCAAAAAGACAGTTAATAATGGAACGGAGACTACAGAAAACCATACATTCCAGTTTGATGTAAGTATTGCGAATGTAAATAATGTACCTGTTTTTGACTCATATGATTATGAGATAAAGTCCGGAACAAAAATTGTGTCTTCCGGCAAGGTGAAAACCGGTGATGTTATATCCCTGAAAAACAAGCAGACAATAAGGATAAAAGAAATGCCACAGGGACATAGCGTTACGTTTACAGAGACCATCCCCGATGGCTATACAGCCATGGGCGGTGAAACGAGAACCATAAATGTACGTCCCAATATAACATCTAATGGAGAAAAAATAAACATTTATAAAACTGAAGGAAGTGTAAACCTTAGAGCGTTCAAAACCTTAGAAAATGCTACTCAAAAGAATAATCAGTTCAGATTCATTCTTAGCAAAGACGAGGCGGGCCAGGATATTGTTTCATTGGCACTATCTCGCGCTGATGGCACTGTGTCCTTTGGCTCCTTGACATACAGCAACGCTGATGCCGGAAGGACTCACACATACTACATTCACGAACTTGATTTAAAGCGTCCAGGCTATACGTATGATGACAATGTGTATAAAGTGGAAGTTGCTGTTATTGATAACGGTGATGGTACCATGACCGCGACACCTGTTTATTACGAAAAACAAGGTGACTCATGGGTGGAACTAAAGTCGCAATTACCTGAGTTCAAGAATGAATATCATGCTAAGGGAGATTTGGAAGTAGTTGCGTGGAAGTCTCTGGAGAAAAGACCATTAAAGGATAAGGAATTCTCTTTTGAACTTGTTGATTCTAACGGTGGGGTCATCGATTCCGTATCAAATGATGAGAACGGCATTGTTAGATTTAATAAAATTGTATTAGATGAGAAATCCATCGGTAAAGAATACGACTATACAATACGAGAAATCAAGGGAAAAGACAAAACTGTTATATATTCTGAAGAGATATATAAAGTGCATGTAAAAGTTTCTGACAACGGTGACGGCACCTTAAGCATTGAGCAATCCGTGGTAAACGGAGATGAGAAGGAAGCTATACCTGTATTTTCGAATGACCTTGAGGATGGTTCTTTTGCCGTAGAGAAGCTTGTTGAAGACAATACATACGGTGAGTTTAAGTTCAAAGTAAGATTCACAGGCCCAAATGTGCCGGCGGATGGAAAATATGGATTTGATAAAGAAGAAATACAGGGGACGAAGACAGCAGAGAACAATAATAAAAAGCTAATTTCAACTATAAACTTAGCGATGAAACGCATCAGCGATGACAATGTTTATGCACCATCAGAAAATCAGTCTGAAGAAAGTCAACCTACTGAAGACCGGCCTAGTGATAGTCAGCAAAACGAAGACGACCCTGATAACAGCCAGCCGGCAAATAATCACGAGGAAGAAGTCCAATCTATGAATCAGAGTGATGAGCCTGAAGATGAGTCAAAGAATCTTTTGACTTCACTAGTAGATACATTTAAGCCTCTTACGGCCTATGCCGAAGATGAAAAATGGAATGTTTTCACCACTATGAAATCGAGTTTTAAGTGGTATATGACAGAGGAAGGAGTTCTGCACATAGCTCCAATAATCGAAGGGGAAAAGGCTATACTCCATGAGGATACTTTCCGTTGGCCCTGGACTGATAATGATTTTACGCTAAAAATAAAGAAGATAGTGAACGACGGAGAAGTGGAATTTAGAGGCGGAGAATACTTATTTAGAGGGTGCGAGAATCTGGAAGATATAAGTGCAGTGGCCGAGTGGAATACTGAAAACCTTGTGAATCTCAATTCCACCTTTTCCAGGTGTAAAAATATAAAAGATATTTCTCCGGTAAAGAACTGGAATGTATCTAAGGTAGATAATTTCTTCAGTTTGTTCGGTTTCATAGAGAGTATCACGAACCTTGAACCTATTAGAAACTGGAATATGTCTTCTGCGGTTAATATAGGCAGTATGTTCAGCAACTGTAAAAACCTTACGGATATATCCGCCCTAAGTGGTTGGGATGTTTCAAATGTTGAAAACATGTCACAGCTCTTCTGGTCATGTCAGTCGCTGGCCAAGGTAGATGCCTTAGCCAATTGGAATGTGTCCAAGGTAAAAACTCTTCAGTCTTTATTCCAACACTGCTACGTACTGGAAAGCATTGAGCCTCTGAGAAACTGGAAAACATCTAGTCTTGAGGTTACTCAAAGCATGCTTGGTGCATGTAAAAAACTAACAGACGTTTCGCCCGTATACAATTGGGACACATCCAAGGTCTTCTCCCTCTATGGAATGTTCTACGGCTGCGAGGGCTTAACAGAGATAGATCTGTCCAATTGGGATACAAGCAATTTCGGTAACAAGGGGGACTCCAAGGTTTCAGGCTATACCGAAATAAGCAATATGTTTAGTGGCTGTATCAATCTGGAAAGACTCAACCTATATAGCTTCGATACCAGTCACTTTACCAAAACCTATACCAACGAGATGTATAAAACCTTTGGGGATTGTCCTAAGCTTTCTTCTGTAACATTGGGACCCAAGTGGACCAATTGGTACGTAAAAGACATGTATGCCCTTTTGCCAACTCCGCCATCGGGAACTACCGAAAGGTGGATTAGAGAAGAAGGTGGAGTTCCTTCCCAATCTCCATTCGGGTTGGCATATAACTATCCCTCGAATGCAGATTCATGGCAGGGAACATGGGTATGGGAGCATAAATACTATACTATTAAAAAATATGCAAGCACTGAAGATACAATACCCTATAAGATAGAAACGGATATAAAGGGTGTTGATTTGACAGATGGCGTGCTTCCTGAATACGAGCTTGAGGAGGGTTTGTTTGCAGGATGGACAGTGAAGAACAAAAACTATAATAACTATCAATTTGAAGGAATCCATAAGGCAGGAACGCCACTTGGTGAGATTATGTCCAATGGATCATCCTTAGTCACGATACTACATAACCAGTACAGTGACGAGGGAAAGACTCTCCACCTATATGCAAATTTCCTCGACAGCTATATTATAAACTTTGATAGCGGTGAGGGCGCAGGGTCGATGCCATCTATACCGGGTTGTAAATTTGACTCGGATCAAGTGATACCAGCTTCGTCATTCTACCGTTTCAATCACCACATAAAGGAATGGAAGGGCTCAAATGGGGAAACCTATGCACTTGGAGCCACAATCCCTGCGAATACCATTACGACTACCGAGCTAACTCTAACCGCTGTTTGGGAAAAGGATGACAACTCGGTAGATATGAAGAGCGGTGAATTTGAGTTTACGTTAGGATCAAACGAGAGAGCTATATTCAGCGATATTCCTGCCGGCACAGCATATGAGGTTTGGGAAGAAACTCCTGCAGGCTGGGTACTTGTAAAGAGTGAAAACACGGTAGGGCAGATTAATCCTCTGGAGACAGCCACCGCAAGCTTTGAGAATAAATACAATCCCAATGAAACAAGTGTCCAATTAACTGCGCGAAAGACTCTGGATGGAAAACCTGCAGAAGATGGAGCATTCTCGTTCGTACTGACCAAAGACAAACCTCTATCTCAGGGAGGAGAAATACTGCAGACTGTAAAAAATACTTCGGGTGGTGGAATCAGCTTTGAAGCAATTAAATATACTCGCGCAGATGTGGATAATACTTTCACTTACTACATTGCAGAGGTTATTGGTAGTGATACAAATATACAATATGACACAACTGAGGTTGCAGTTGAAGTGACGGTAAGAGATGATGGTCAAGGAAATCTTACCGCTACAACTAACAGGCAGGATGAATCTATTCCGGTATTCCAGAATTACACCAAGGAGGGATCACTTGCAATTATCAAGAGTGTAGAAGGTGTTGGTGCTCCTGCTGATGCTGAGTTTAAATTCGAAGTGAATGTATCTAAAGCAGGTGAGTTCGAATACTTCATTCCTACAACAAATGAGAAAGGCAAGGTACGAAGCGGCGGAACAATTACACTTAAAGCAGGACAGCATGCAGTAATTTCAGGTCTTCCGTCAGGTGCCAGCTACAGTGTACGCGAGATTAATCTACCTGAAGGCTTCGAGCTTATAAGTGCAGATAATGCGGAAGGAACTATTCCTTATCCGTTAGGAGATGAAGATCAGACTGCCAGTGTGAACTTTATCAATTCCCACACAGGTGGCGACAAAGCTCCTGCTACCATCAACCTAGAGGTTCGCAAGATTATAAAGGGCAAAGAACTGGAGGTTGGTCAATTTGATTTCCAACTCATTGATAGCGATGGAAATGTAGTTGATGTTGCATCAAATGATGCAAACGGCAAAGTTGTGTTCGGTCTCCTTGAATTTGATAAGGTAGGCACCTACGAGTATACCGTAAAGGAAATACCCGGTAATGATGAGAACATTACGTATGACAATTCAGAAAAGACTATTACGGTTGACGTGGCTTTAGTTGATTCTAAGATCGTGGCGACTCCAAGTTATGATCCGAATGTTGAGTCAACCATCCCTTCATTTGTTAACACCTGTGAAACCACTGATATAACCCTAATTAAGTCCACGGAAGATGACTATATAGCACCTGTTGATAAGATGTTTAGGTTCAGGGTGGAATTAACAGATGAAAAAGGAAATCCGCTTTCGGGAGAATTCCATTGGGCCCGATATATGTACCCGGATGAGGAGGCTGAAGAAGCTCAAGATCTTATTGTAGCCGAGGGTACTGTCGTTTCAGGTGGTGTAGTTGAGACCAACGCGTATGATATTCTGTCTATCGAGGATATTCCTTTGGGAACACACTTCAAATTTGAGGAGATACCTACCTCTGGATTTGAACTTGTTGATACAGTGAATGATACAGGAATTGTAAGTGACCCAAGTAATTTTGGATGGATCCTGTATAATACAGTACTCTTTAAGAACAGCTATTCTGCGCAGGGTGAATACGAAATCAAAGCAAAGAAGGTTCTGACCGGACGCAAATTGACTGATGGACAATTCTCTTTTGCTCTCCTAGATGAGGACGGAAGAATTATTGCCAGAGGTAAGAATGACGCAGAAGGCAATATTAAGTTCCCTAAGGTTGCGTATACAGACGAAGATGCAGGAAAGACATACAAATACAGAATCAGTGAAGAGAAAGCCGACGATCCCGGTTACACTTATGATGATACGGTTCTGGAAGTTGCCCTCACCATTACAGATAATGGGGACGGAACTTTGGGATTCAGCGCTGCATATGCAGAAGACCTGGATACCCTAAAGAATAAGTATGAAGCAGATGGCGAGGTGGTTATAAAAGCCAAAAAGAACCTGGAGGGAAAAGACCTAATTGATAAATACTTCAGCTTCGAGGTCGTTGACCAGGAAGGCAAAGTTGTATCTATCGGAAATAATAATGCAACTGGAGATGTTACATTTAAGCCAATTAAATATACGCAGGAGCATATAGATAAGACATTTACCTATACAATAAGAGAGGTCATTCCAAAGGAAGCAGATCCTGAAACCCATGAATATAAAGGCTATACGTATGACAGCCATGAGGAAACTGTAACTGTAAAAGTCGAAGATACAGGATATGGAACCTTAAATGCTTCCGCTTCCTACGATACCGATGGTGCAGTGTTTAATAATAACTATGAGGAAGTGCTCACTACGGTTTCAGGTGAGAAGACTTGGAATGACGCAAACAACCAGGATGGCAAGAGACCTACGTCTATCAAGATTCAGCTTCTTGCTGATGGAACGCCGGTTGAAGGTAAATCCCAAACGGTCACAGAAGAAGATAGCTGGAAGTGGAGCTTTGATAATCTTCCCAAGTATAAAGATGATAATGAAATTACATACACGGTTTCCGAGGAAGCAGTAGAGGGTTACACTACTGAAGTAAGCGGCATGAACATAACCAATACCCATACTCCGGAAACAGTAACGGTTTCAGGTAATAAGACTTGGGATGACGCTGACAATCAGGACGGCAAGAGACCACAGTCCATCAAAATTCAGCTTCTCGCAAATGGAACGCCAGTCGAGGGCAAGAATCTTGTAGTTACCGAAGCAGAAGGTTGGAAGTGGAGTTTCGATAATCTTCCTAAATATGAGAACGGCAGTGAGATTGCGTACACGGTTTCCGAGGAAGCAGTAGATGGTTACACTACTGAAGTAAGTGGCATGAATGTAACCAATACCCATACTCCGGAAACAGTAACGGTTTCAGGGGAGAAGACTTGGAATGATGCAAACAACCAGGATGGAAAGAGACCTGTATCTATCAAGATTCAGCTTCTCGCAAATGAAACGCCAGTAGAAGGCAAAAAACTTGAAGTTACCGAAACAGATGGTTGGAAGTGGAGTTTCGATAATCTTCCTAAGTATGAAAAAGGCAAGGAAATTAAGTACACGGTTTCTGAGGAACCAGTCGACGGTTACACTGCCGATGTAAGTGGCATGAATGTAACCAATACCCATGCTCCTGAGAAAACAAGCATAAACTTTACTAAGGTGTGGGATGACGATAAGGACAGAGATGGTATACGACCACAGTCAATTACCGTTACCTTGATTAA
>CADBSP010000119.1 GCA_902797405.1 uncultured Eubacteriales bacterium
CTTAACCGTCGCCTGAGTTCCCACAGGCATAAAGACAGGAGTTTGAATATCTCCGTGTGGCGTATGAACCACTCCTCTTCTGGCCTTGGATTCTGAATCCTTTTTTATTAAATCGTATGTAACTGCTGGTTTCATTTATTACCCTTTTCTATATTATATGATTAACATTGCATCACCATAACTAAAGAAACGATACTTTTCTTTTACAGCCTCTTTATATGCTATCAAAACGTCTTCACGACCTGCCAATGCCGAAATAAGCATTATCAAAGTCGATTTGGGAAGATGGAAATTAGTAATTAAACCATCTACAATTTTGAAATTGTAACCCGGATAGATAAATATATTAGTAGACCCACTACCAGGCTTTATGAAAAACCGTTTATACTGATTACCTTCTGAAACTGAACAATTACAAGAAGAGCACTTTGAACTATCATTCACCTCGGTGTTTACTGCATCGACTGCAACAGCTGCGCTTTCAAGTGTTCTGGTTGAAGTAGTTCCAACAGATATTATTCTTCCACCTGATTTAATTGTCTCATTAATTGTTTTCGCAGCTTCCTCCGAAACAGTATACTCTTCAAAATGCATATGGTGATCTTCGACAGTTTCAGCCTTAACAGGTCTAAAGGTGCCAATCCCAACATGAAGAGTCAGATATGCGAGTTTAACTCCTTTTGTTTCACATGCTTTCAGGAGTTCCTCGGTAAAATGGAGTCCTGCTGTAGGTGCAGCCACAGAACCCTCGTAACGATTATAGACAGTTTGATAATCCTCGGCATCTTCTTCCGTTGCAGGTCTATCAATATACGGAGGAAGCGGCATCGCTCCAATTTCCTCCAATCTTTCCATGAATATTCCATCATAATCAAAAGAAACTATTCTGGTTCCGTCTTCTCCATTATCGATTATTTCTGCAACAAGTTTCTTTCCGGGTTCATTTGAGAATATGACTCTATCTCCGGGACGTAGTCTCCTACCCGGTCTAACCATGGTTTCCCAAAACTCAAATCCATCGGAATTATTTGATGCCTTATTATTATCTAAACCACCAAATTCGTTGTTATCTATCGCATTCCTATCTACTCGTTTAATAAGCAAGAATTCAATCTTTGCTCCGGTGCCTTCTTTCACACCAAAAAGACGAGCAGGTATAACCCTGCTGTCATTAAGAACTAAACAATCTCCAGGATGAAGGTATTCAAGTATATCTGAAAACTTCCTATGTTCAATAAAGTGCTGGTCTTCATTATTTGAATTGTCACCTAAGGAATCGGAATCCCTCGTGGAAGAATTGTTTTTTATTCTGTTATGAAGAACCATAAGCCTGCAGGAATCCCTCTCTTTCAATGGCTTCTGCGCTATTAATTCTTCCGGTAATTCGTAATCAAAATCATCAACTCTCATCTGTTAAAATCTCTATGTATTATTGTCTTTTAGTTGTTCTTCTTTAAAGCTAAAAAAACCTTGCTTACGAATCTTCCTTCTATTCTTCAAAGAAAGATTGTTGTTCACCGTAAGCCTGAATTCTCAAAGATTCCCCATCCGACGGTCTCTCTTCAAGGGTCTTTAATTCTTCCTTCTTTGTTTCAGGAATTTCTAGCCCCATATGCCTATAGCCCGCTTCAGTAACCATACGACCCTTTTGTGTTCTGTATAGAAGTCCACTCTGTATTAAATAAGGCTCGTAAGCATCCTCTATAGTGACTTTCTCTTCGCCAATCGACGCTGCTATAGTATCAATTCCAACGGGGCCACCGCCAAATCTTTCAATAATTGTAGATAGTATGTCCCTATCCAGTTTCTCCAATCCAAGTTCATCAACACCTAATGCCCTTAACCCTGTACGGGCAGTATCTATGTCTATTCTTCCGTCTCCCTTTACCTGTGAGAAATCACGAATTCTCTTTAAAAGCCTATTTGCAACTCTGGGAGTTCCTCTGGAACAACGTGCCATTTCCATGAGAGCTTCTTCATCGGTATCCAGTCCGAGAAGTGTTGCAGAACGTCTAATTATTTCGGCTAGCTCATCCTGTTCATATACTTCGAATTTGCTTATAACACCGAATCTATCTCTTAATGGCGCAGATAGACTTCCCGCTCTGGTAGTTGCTCCAATAAGCGTGAACTTAGCTATATCAAGGCGTATTGATCTGGCAGAAGGGCCTTTCCCTATAATAATATCCAGAGCATAGTCTTCCATCGCTGAATAAAGGACTTCCTCCACGGAACGGTTAAGTCTGTGGATTTCATCGATAAATAATACATCGTTATCACTCAGGTTTGTAAGAATAGCCGCTAAATCACCGGCACGTTCAATCGCAGGACCCGATGTAATTTTGATATCTACTCCAAGTTCGTTAGCTATGATTCCTGCCAACGTTGTTTTACCTAATCCCGGGGGTCCATAAAAGAGAACGTGATCCAAAGGTTCACCTCTCATTTTTGCTGCCTCAATAAAGACCTTCAGGTTGTCCTTAACCACTCTTTGACCTATAAAATCGTCCAGTTTTTGTGGTCTAAGTGTAATCTCCTGACGCTCTTCGCCAAGCTCGGCACGTGTCATTGTAATTCTATCGTTATCGTTAGACATTTGATTCCTCTGTTTTTTCGTTGGTTTTGCATTATCGTTTTCAATAAAAGCGCTCAGCATATATACAATTTTGTTGACAACGGTCATTCCACAAATCAAAGATTTTTAAGCGCGCCTTTTATATAATCTTCAACCGTAAGATTGTCACCTTTTACCTTCGCGATTACCGATGCGGCTTCATTTCTAGAGTAACCCAGTGCTACGAGTGCTGATACTGCTTCACTTCTGGCATCGCCAGGAATATCTTCCAAAGGAATAACTACTTCACTGGTTACATCAGCAAAGACGCCTACCTTATCCTTTAATTCCAGAACCAATCGTTCCGCGGTTTTCTTTCCTACACCCTGTGCCTTGCAAATAGAAGCCGTATCTCCAGCTGCAATCGCTCGTTTCAGTTGGGATCCCGGAAGAGCTGACATAATGGACATAGCTCCCTTTGCTCCAATTCCACTAACTGTAATAAGAAGTTCAAACAGTTCCAGATCCTCTTTACTCATAAATCCATATAGGCTAATGTCGTCCTCACGAACCTGCATGGACGTGAACACTTTAACTTCTGCCCCCTCCGGTTCCTTGTATATAGCTGAACCTGCCGGAACGTGAATCAAAAATCCGATTCCTGAGCTATTTTCAACTATTATGCTTCCATCCGGATTCGGGTGAAAATATCCCTTTATGTATCCAATCATTTTTTAGTAAATCCTCTTCGTTTATTGTTATCTAAAACAGTTGTCTTAATTAATTATATAGTTGTGAAATTGTTACAGCCAAGCTTAAAAACCTGCATATTTACTTTATTTTTAGTGTGCGACTTCCTCTAGAGTGTCCATGGCAGATTGCAGCGGCAACGGCGTCAGCAGTATCATCGGGTTTAGGAACTTCCTTTAAGTTAAGAATCGCTTTTACCATCTGCTGAACCTGCTTTTTATCTGCGCGACCATAACCAACCAAAGCCTGTTTTATTTGTAGTGGAGTATATTCACTAACTTCCAATCCTCCATTTGTACATGCTAAAATAGCAACTCCTCTGGCCTCTCCAACTTTTATGGCAGTTGTCTGATTGTGCACGAAGAACAGTTCCTCTATTGCCGCCTCTTCCGGCTGATATTCAGCTATGACAGCCGAAAGCTGATTGTATAAGTGTTGGAGTCTAAGTGGCATCTCCATGTCTTTATCGGTAGTTATAGAGCCATAGTCAACAACAGAAAACTTGTTGCCTGTCATATCCAACACGCCCCAGCCCATTATCGCATAGCCAGGGTCAATTCCCAATATTCGCATTAAATGCTCTCCCTTTTTAGCACCCTGTTTATAGCATCTATTCAGATGTTTTATACGATTCAATATCGCGAGTTTAATCGCTTATATCACGTATATTACTTGATATTCTAACACATGAACAAACGTTTGTCTACAAAGTAAAACCTGAATCTTTCGTCCAATTTATAAAAACATCGAGCAACTACTGCCGCTCGATGTTCTTAATTTGTAAGTGTTTGTTTTAGTTTTTACTAGTCAATAATTAGCTACCAACGTTTATGATGCCACTTTTATTCTGCATCCTTTGTGAAGGTCATGCTTGTTTCGTCGCTCTCCATGGTAAATGTAGTTCCGTCAAATGTATAAGCCTGTTTTTCTCCATCTACAATCAGGTTATCGTCGTCCCAAGTGAAATCCATTGTTTCACCAAAGAGATCTAAGACGCCTGTACCATCCTCTTTAATCTCCATTGTGACTGTGAGTCCTAGGCTCTCCAACAGCTTAAGGTCTTCCTCCGATGTTGCTTCACCGTTTTCAGACATTCCGGAAAGAGTATATTTTCCCACCGGGGATGGTTTGCTGGATCCGCCACCGCCACCACCTGAACATGCAGTAAGCGCGAATACCATGATAGCAATCATCAAAAGTGCAACAATTCTTTTCATTTTCATATCGTAATTCCTCCTATACTATTCCTTTCATCATTCAGTTAAAACAGTCATTTATCATATATACTGGATTATACAATATATAATACAACAAATATTATAACACATTATTCTAAGGATTATAAGCCAAACCTACACCCCAATCAATTCCCTTGCATTCCTAATGGCAGTTTCCGTGATTTCTTCACCGCCAAGGAGTCTTGCAATTTCAGTCACTTTTGATTCCGAGTCGAGTTTTTCAATATGAGTATAAGTTTTACTCTCATCGGATTCCTTGTAAATGCGATAACTTTGATCCGATTTCGCAGCTATCTGGGGTAAATGTGTTATGCAAATAACCTGATGGTTTTTCGATATTTCGCAGAGTTTTCGGCCCACAACAGCTGCTGTTTTTCCGGAGATTCCCTGATCGATTTCATCAAAGATCAAAGTCGGAACCCCATCGTAATCAGCTGTAATGTTTTTTATCGCCAGCATGATACGGCTGATTTCTCCTCCGGATGATGTTTTTACTAATGGCTTAAGCGGTTCTCCAACATTGGTTGTTATTAGGATTTCTGCTTTCTCCAAACCATTTTCGCCTGGTATTATTCTCGTTCCGCCTGATGCATTATTATTTTTGGCTTCTTCGCGACCAGTTTCCTTCTTATCATTTGTCTTAACATTTGCAGGTTCTGTTTCCTTCTGCTCATTTGTCTTAACATTTGGGATTAGCTGGATTTCCAAATTCGCCTCTGAAAAATTCAAGTCCTTAAGCTCGGCAAGTATCTTTGTTTTAAGCTCTATCGCACTTTTCTTCCGCGCCTCGGAAAGCTTTTTTCCAACCTCTAGAAGTTTTAACCTGGCTTCATCATACTCTTTCTTTAGTCGCTCTTTTTCAACATCAAAGTTTTCAATCTGAGCCAATTCCTTTTTTATCTTATCCCTGTATTTAAGCACTGCTTCCAGATCGTCGATTTCATCTTTCGATTGCTTTCTCCCTGCAGCAGAATACTTCTTTTTTAAACTATCTAAGGCATTTAGTCGCTCTATAATCGAATCTATTTCACCGGGATCAAAGACGAGCTTATCCATGATATCGCTCATGCCCCTACTTACGTCTTCCAGGCGATAATATATATCTCTAGTCTCTTCCAGAAGACTGTTAATCTCATCGGAGTATTCCGAGATTTCTTCCAAACTTGAAACCGTATTGCCAAGAGCCTCATAAGCTCCTGCTCCGAATCTGCCAAGATTCGATGATGAACCTCCTCCATTAATACTCTCATAAGCATCCTTGGCTGAAGCAAAAATCTTCTCTGAATTCTGAAGAAGCGATAACCTCTCAGAAAGGTCTCCGTCTTCGCCAACTAAAGGATTTACGCTTTCAATTTCCTTTAACTCAAATTTATAAAAGTCTTGTTTACGATCATTTTCGGATTCCAGAGTAAGTAAATCCGATAGTCTTTTTCTGGATTCTAAAAATGTGCGATACTTATTAGAGTATTCATCTTTAATTGAACCAATAATCTTTGCATGATACCCATCCACCAGGTCTATATGTGTTTCCGGGTCGAGCAAAGACTGGTTGTCGTATTGTCCATGAATGTCCGCAATTTCTCTACACTTTGCAGCGAGCTGAGCTAAGGTTACTGTCTCTCCGTTCAGCTTACAAAGATTCTTACCGGAAGCATTTACCTCACGGTAAATAACAATCTCTTCAAGTTCACCATTGGAAACCCTGGATTTCGCATCACCTTCATTAACACAGTCTTCAGATTCGGCATCACCAACAGTATAAATCTTTTTCGGCAGTGTAGCAGTAAGCTCCACTATCGCCCGTTCTCTTCCATTTCGAACATAAGAAGAATCAGCCCTGCTGCCAAGAGCAAGGCTGATAGCTGTGATTAATATCGATTTTCCACTTCCCGTTTCTCCTGTAATAATAGATAATCCTTCATGGAAATCCACATCCACATTATCTATAATTGCGAAGTCACGTATAGAAATATGGTCTATCATAACATTTCTTCTATTTGGCGCGTCTATTGAGCATATTATTGAATATGGATAATATTTCTTCTACATTTGAATCATCGTCAATGACTACTAGAAGAGTATTGTCACCGGCAATAGAACCAACCAAATGAGGAAGTCCAATATTATCAATAGCCTCTCCGGCAGCCGCGCCGCAGCCGGAGAGAGTTTTGATTATTATCAGATTTTTCGCAGAAGAGAATCCGGTTATTGTTTCCCTGAAAATCTTCACAAATCTATCTGATATTGGTGTGTCTTGCTGAGTGCTAACAGCGTATTTATATTTCCCATTTGGGGAAAGCACCTTAACAAGCTGTAATTCCTTTATGTCTCTGGAAATAGTGGCTTGAGTTACATTGAATCCCTGTGCCCTAAGCATGGATGCCAGTTTTTCCTGAGTCTCAATTTCATTATTGGTAATGAGTTCTAGTATTTTATTCTGCCTGGAATATCTCATGTGAAACTCCTTTTGCCTAAACCTGAGCTACTTATCAAAACAATTCAATCAAGACTTTTAAGGGATTATTACTTGGCTGACAGATATTCGTCAATAGCCTTTGCTGCCACTTTTCCTGCACCCATAGCTGAAATAACTGTGGCTGCGCCTGTAACTGCGTCACCTCCGGCGTATACAGCATTTCTGGATGTCAGACCATCTTCATTAACGATGATGCCACCATGCTTGTTAACTTCCAAGCCCTCTGTAGTATCTTTGATAAGTGGGTTTGGAGATGTTCCGATAGACATTACAACTGCATCAACATCGAGTTCGTATTCTGAACCTTCAATTGGAACAGGACGACGTCTACCCTTTTCATCAGGTTCACCTAATTCCATCTTCTGGATCTTAATTCCCTTTACAAATCCATTCTTTGGATCCATGCGATCATCAGGATTCTCGTATCCAAGGATTTCTACTGGGTTCCTGAGAATGTGGAAGTCAACACCTTCTTCGATTGCGTGTTCAACTTCTTCTGCTCTGGCTGGAAGTTCTTCCATGGAACGACGATATACCAGGTATACATGCTCCGCACCAAGTCTAAGAGCTGTTCTGGCTGCGTCCATAGCTACGTTTCCGCCGCCAACTACAGCAACCTTGCCGCCCTTCATGATCGGTGTTGCTGTCTTTCCTTCATCCAGATAAGCCTTCATGAGATTGGATCTGGTGAGGAATTCGTTAGCGGAATATACACCCTTAAGGCTCTCACCCGGAATATTCATGAAGCTTGGAAGGCCTGCGCCTGATCCTACGAATACAGCCTCAAATCCCATATCAAAGAGCTCATCGATTGTAAGTGTCTTACCAATTACTACGTTTGTTTCAACATCTACGCCGAGGTCTTTTAGACCGTCTACTTCCTTTGCTACAATTGCCTTTGGAAGTCTGAATTCTGGAATACCGTATACAAGTACGCCGCCTGCTGTATGAAGAGCTTCAAAGATTGAAACCTTATATCCCTTCTTAGCAAGGTCACCTGCACATGTAAGTCCCGAAGGACCGGCACCAACGATTGCTACTTTATGACCGTTTGGTTCAGGTGGAACTGCAGCTTCCTTAACATTTTCGTTATGCCAGTCAGCTACGAATCTTTCCAAACGACCAATTCCTACAGGCTCATTCTTAATTCCAAGTGTGCACTTTGATTCGCACTGAGTTTCCTGTGGGCATACTCTTCCGCATACTGCAGGAAGTGAAGAATCCTGGCTTATTACCTGATATGCACCTTCATAATCTTTTTCTTTGATCTTTGTTATAAACTCAGGAATACTGATATTTACAGGGCATCCGGCGACACAAGGTTTATTCTTACAATTGAGGCATCTTTCAGCCTCAGCAACTGCTGTTTCCTCAGAATAGCCCAGAGCAACTTCGTTAAAGTTCTTCGCTCTTTCTTTAGCATCCTGGGTGGGCATCTCATGTTTATTTGGAATAATTGCCATAATGCGCCTCCTTATGCGTTCTTAAACAGATTGCAGGCATCTTCATAAGCGTGCTTCTCAAATTCAGCATACA
>CADBSP010000120.1 GCA_902797405.1 uncultured Eubacteriales bacterium
ATCCTATTCTTAAGTAACCCATTGTGTTTATTATAATAAGGATTGCCTATAGTTGTGTATTAGATATCTTCTCAATCAGCGTTTTTTGTGTGTCTCGAACCAATACGTTATTTCGTTGAGCCTCTTTAGTCGGTGGGTTGGTTTTCCGCTTCTAGATAATTCGTGGTTCTCTCTACGGAAGCAAACGAGTCGTGTTTCAACTCCATGGGCAACCAATGCCGAAAACATCTGATAACCCTGGTCGATTGGACAGCGATAGTCTTCGAATGAGTGGATGAAGAGAGTCGGGGTCTTTGCTTTGTTTGCATATTTCATCGGACTGTGAGACCATAGTTTTTCCGGGTTATTCCACGGGTCGGAAAGGTTTTGATCCAAGGTGAAATCGATTCCGATATCTGATACTCCGTACATGGAGAACCAGTTGGAAATGGATCTTTGGCTTGCTACTGCACGGAATCTATCGGTGTGTCCAATAATCCAGTTGGTCATAAAGCCGCCATAGGAGCCTCCGGTTTCAAAGAGATTGTTCTTATCCATGGCAGGATATGTTTTAAGTGCGTTATCCAGGAACGCCATGATATCCTCGTAATCAATACCGCCGTATTGGCCGCGAATATCCATGTATGCACCTCGTCCGTCTGATCCGGTCGGATTGCAGAAAATTACGAAATAACCCTTGCTGGCCCAATACTGCATTTCGTGATAGAAGACCTTGCCGTAAACTGTCTTTGGTCCTCCGTGTATATCCAGAATGACAGGATATTTTTTCTTGGGATTGTAGTTTATAGGTTCCAGGACAAAGCCGTGCACTTCGTAACCTTGGCGCTTAACGTTAAGCTCCAAAGGCTCGGCGATATAATTGTCGCGAAGAGCGGCTGTGTTGAATTTGGTTAACTGCTTAACATTGCTTGCAATACTTCCGTCTGTAGGGACCTTGATGGAAAATAACTCCTGAGGCATGATATTGTGTAAGCAAATCGCCAAGATATTATCATTATGAATATCGAAACAGTCAACGCTACCGGGAATCTGAGTTACAGGACTGATGACTCCCTTCTCCAGTTTGTAGATGTTAGCAGCGTCATATCTGGTTGAAGCAAAATAAACCGTATCCCCGACAACTCTAAGATCCTTACCTCCGCCATAACGGATATCTGCACCGACAGAGGTTCCGATGGATTCTCCGTAGCGAGCGTAGAGAGACATTTCCTTGGATTTATAGTCAATCAGATAGAAGTCCATATCGGTATTTAGTCCGTAGCTACCATCGGAAGCCAGAACCAGAATACCGCTATCCATAAGTTCAAACCATTCCATGAAGAAACTGCCTGTATCCTTTGCCAATACAGTTTGCCTATGTGTATTGATATTCATTTGACAAAGCGAGTTCCCTCCCATCAGATCCAGCTTGGGTTTCACTTCTGTGGAAATGAAATAAAGGGACTTTTTATCCTTGCTCAGCTTGGTGCTTCTGATGTTTTGATTCTTCTTTGTAAGCCAGGTTAGTTTTTTCTTTTTGGTATCCCAAAGGAAGAGTCCGGTGTATATTCCTTTCGTATAACTTCCGCCGTTGAACCACCAGGGATTTTGCTCGATGATTTCGTAATCCTTATTCTCTTCAACATGTTTTTTATAAGCTTTTACATATTTAGCATCTGCCTTATAGAGGTCTTCAAAACCTGGTACGACTGAGCCTTCCAAAATAAGATTCCCATCCGGTAGGGGGATTACTTTTGATATTGGAATAGGGAAGGTGAATGCAAGTTCGGCCTCGCCTCCCGAAAGCGAAATCTTATAATACTTGCTTTCGATTTCTATAGTGTCCTTCTCATGTTCTTTTTCTTCTAATTCATTTCTGTTTCCGGAGAAGAGCAGAGTGTCTTCGTCCAGGTATTGGAAACTGCGTTCCTTGCCAAAGGAGGTGAGTTTTTTGATTTTCTTGTCCTTTAGTACATGAATACATGATTTATACTTGTCTTTCTTTTTGTCGATTTCGGTCACAACGAAGGCGGCAGTTTTTCCTTCCGGAGAATACTCGATTTCAGACAAGAATTTAAACTTGCAAAAATCATCAACAGCAATCGGTTTCATAGGCCCTCCTGTTTTTAATTCATACTGTGTTCTTTCAATCCAAATTATACTATGAAAAAGGCGAAAAGCATACTAAATTGAGAATTTGTGTCATTGAATGTTTACATGGTATAATGATTCTGTTCTTTACATAGCCAGTCGATAATAATAATGATTAAGTCTTCAAGCAATAATAATGTCTTAAGCTTTCATGGATGAAGAGGGTTTTATATAATCATATATCAGGGAGAATTATGAAAAATATTACAACTTACTATGCAACCAGAAAGAATCTTTTTTTATGGATTGCTGTAGTCCTAAGTGTTTTATCCTTTGTTTCCAGAATAATTGCAGTCACCTTACAGGGAAGACCGGATGATACGAGCATTTTTTCCTTTCTTATAATGCCTTTGATTGCTAATCTTATTATAGCTATCAGGTATCCACTGAGAGGTGAGAAGCAATTCTATATAACTATACTTCCCGTGGTCATGCTTTCTATGTATTTGATTCTGGCCGGAAAGCATATTAACGAATCAACTGTAATATCGTTGGTTGGAACTATATTAATCTTACTATTCACAATACTCTACTTCATAACTTTCATCGGTAGAATAAAAACCAAATACATAGTTTTGATTTATCTAATAGCTATCGCTGCAATCGCTGCTGCCAACGGTACTATACGTCATACGATGTTGGCTCTATACGAAGAGAGAAAATGGCTGGTTCTTTCCGATGCATTTATTGCGTTATCGATTCTGTCGATTATTCTTAGTGCCAAAAAGATGCCTCCATATAAGGAAGGGGATCCATATAGACTTCAGTTTGGAGACAGGCTGGACGGCAGACGCGTTCATGGTATGCCTGTTATGTCAAAGGTTACACCGCATTTCATGCCCACTCGTCTGGGGCGTAGCAATTACATCAGTGACACGGTTGAAATAACTGAGATGGAAGAGTACATCCGTCAAAAAAGAAAAGAGGGCTATAAGCAATTTGGAATAATGCATGTCTTCCTGGCCTCCTACGTTAGGGTTACTGCTGAAATACCTGAACTCAATCGCTTTGTTGCAGGACAAAGAATATATCATCGATTCGAAACTTCCATAAACATGGTTGTAAAAAAAGAGATGAATAAGGATGCTGCTGATTCATCGATAAAGGTGTGTTTCGATCCTACCGATACAGCAATTGATGTATATGAGAAGTTTAATAATGCTGTCCAAAAGGCCAGAGAAGAAGGAATATCAAACGGATTTGATTCGATTACCCATGTTCTGGATTATCTGCCAAGTATAATAATGGCGGGGTTTGGTTTTTTGGTTAGATTCCTGGATTATTTTAGCATCCTGCCCATGGCGCTAGAGCGAGTGAGCCCATTCCATGGATCTATGTTCATAACAGCGATGGGAAGCTTGGGAATACCACCGATTTATCATCACCTTTACGATTTCGGAACAGTCCCGGTCTTTTGTGCACTGGGCCATAAGTATACGAAATTAGAAAATGACAAAGATGGAAATTCTATTCCAAGAAAGTATATAGATTATAAAATTGTTTGCGATGAGGGAATCTGCGATGGATTCTATTATGCAGCAGCCATGAAGAGGTGGCGCGCTTATATGAAACATCCATACAAATTGGATGTACCCCCGGAAACGGTTGTTGAGGATATCTACTGATGACCTTGCGAAATACTATGTATTAAGTCTTTATCTCAAAGATTTAAATCAATAGTCAGAATATATAATTATCTTGGTTTTATTTGAATAGGGGTTGTTTTTATAAAACACCAGTGATAGAATCGAGGTGTAAAAATTTAATAGGTAAACGGTGCCCACCTTTACTAACATAAGGTGAGTTAAAAGGGAAACAGGTTAAAATCCTGTACGATCTCGTCACTGTAATAGGGGAGCAATCCATCCAAATGCCATTTACACAGAGGCGTAGCCACTGGAGAAATCCGGGAAGGCGATGGAAAGCGATGATCCTTGAGTCAGGAAACCTGCCGTTTGCGAATGTACGTATGCAGCGACCTGGTTGCATGAAATCACGAGGAATTGATTGTACAAAGTAACAAAGTCTTTTTGTTGTGGTGGTTTCATTTAGGGGCCGCTAGAACAAAGAGACTTTTTTGGTATTCGGAATCAAAGCGTTCATAGAATATCAAAAGGTCGGAAGGAGAAATCAAAATGAAGAAGAAACTAATTATTGCAATTGCCATGATGCTTACAATGTCTTTAGTATTCATGACAGGATGTGGAAAGAAGGAAACTGCAGAGGAACCAAAGGAAGAAGAAACTGCAGAATCAGAAGCAGAAGGCGCTGAGGAAGAAGATGAAGAGAATTATGAAACTGGCGATGCTTCCTTAGACGATCCGAGAAATGCTGATGAGATCGGTGAAGCTGAAATGCTGGTTGCTAGTTTCGGAACAAGCTTTAACGACAGCAGAAGACTTACAATCGGGGCAATTGAAGCAGAACTGGAAAAGGCTTTCCCTGACTATGCTGTAAGACGTGGATTTACTGCTCAGATAGTTATAGATCATATTATGAAGAGAGACAACGTTGCTATTGATAATATGACTCAGGCTCTTGATAGAGCAGAAGCAAACGGAGTAAATACATTGGTTGTTGTTCCAACTCACCTGATGTCCGGATTCGAATATAACGATGTTGCCGATGAAATCGCAGCTAGGGCGGACGGATTCGAAAAGGTTGTTATTAGCAAACCGCTTCTCGATACCGACGCTGACTTTGATGCTGTAGCAAAGGCAATTTATGAGGATACAAAGTCTTATGATGATGGAGAAACAGCAATTTGCTTCATGGGACATGGTACAGAGGCTGATTCAAATGCTGTATATGGAAAGATGCAGGAGACTCTAAAGGGACTTGGCTATAACAATATCTTTATCGGTACTGTTGAAGCTTCACCAACTCTGGATGATGTTATCGGATTAGTTAAGGATGGCGGATATAAGAAGGTTGTCCTTCAGCCGCTGATGGTTGTGGCAGGTGACCACGCAAACAACGATATGGCCGGTGACGAAGAAGATTCATGGAAGTCGGCATTTGAAGCTGAAGGATTCGATGTGACTTGCGTACTTAAGGGGCTTGGTGAAATCCCTGCTGTTCGTGAACTCTACGTAGCGCATGCACAGGATGCAGTTAATACACTGTAATAGAAACTGTATTATTGTCTAACAATAATTAGAAAAAATAAAAACAGTTTACTAACAGGTAATATCATGAAAAAGGTATTAATAATAGTCTCCGTCTTAATAACAATAATGCTGTTCGCGATCGGCTGTGGGTCCAAGATTGATTCACAGCCACCTGCGGACCAAAAGGAAGAGCAAACAGAAGAAGCTCCTTCTGAAACCGGAGACAAAAAAGATACAGAAACTACAGAAGAAAAACAGGAAGAGAAGACTGAAGAAAGTTCTGCCCTGGCATCCAAAGATGATATGGTAGAGGTAGAGGAAGTGGTAGAGGATTGGATGGTTCCAATCTACGCTTCAAGCCTAAATGACGGCACCTATCCTATTACTGTAGCCAGCAGTTCCAGTATGTTTAAGATTGAAAAGGCTGAGCTAACCGTTTCCGATGGTGAGATGACAGCAGTCATGACTATGGGAGGAAAGGGTTACAGATATCTCTATATGGGAACCGGGGAAGAGGCAATTAATGCTGATGAATCCGAATACATTCCATATGTGGAGGACTCGGAGGGAGCACATACTTATACGGTTCCGGTTGAAGCATTGGATCAAGGGGTAGATTGTACTGCATTCTCAAACAAAAAAGAAAAATGGTATGATAGATCCCTGGCATTTAGAAGCGATTCCCTTCCACTAAATGCTTTTAAAGATGAGCTGGTAATTACTCCTGATAAACTTGCTTTGGATAATGGAGAATATACGGTAGATGTTCTCTTAAACGGGGGAACAGGAAGAACGACCGTGGATTCTCCAACCAAGATAGTCTTTGATGGTGAAACCTGCCTAGCTACCATAGCTTTTAGTAGCCCTCATTATGATTATATGATTGTTGATGGGGAGAAATATTTGCCTATTAATACCGAAGGTAATTCGACATTTGAAATACCGGTAAGTGTTTTTGATAGACCTATGCAGATTATTGCTGATACGGTCGCTATGAGTGAGCCTCACGAGATTACGTATGTGCTGATTTTTGATTCTTCGTCGATTAGGTAAA
>CADBSP010000121.1 GCA_902797405.1 uncultured Eubacteriales bacterium
GGCTTATCTAATTTCTTTGCAACCTTGGCATCTTCACTTTTGCCACTCTTTTTTAGGAATCCGAAAATGCCTGTGTTTTCAGTTTCTTCATCCAAATACAGTGTCAAAAGCATTTTCTCCAATCCCTTGGAGTCCAAAAATCTATTAATCTTACCATCTCTAGCAACAGAAATGATTCCATTTTCTTCGCTAACAATAATCGCTACAGCGTCGGAATTTTCAGTAATACCGATAGCCGCTCTATGTCTGGTTCCCAATTCTTTTCCAATATCAAGCCGTGCTGTCAGCGGTAGTACACAGCCCGCAGCAAACACCTTATCACCTCTTATAATCGCCGCACCATCGTGGAGCGGGGAACCCTTGTAAAAAATATTGCCAAGAAGCTCAGCAGAGACTTCGGCATTAAGGATAGTTCCATTTTCCGCCACATCTCCCAAGGAAACCTGACGTTCAATCACAATCAAAGCACCCGTTCTGGAAGCAGAGAAAACGTTCACTGCGTCGACAAAAGCATCGACAACATGCTTGGCCTGGTTCTTATCTCCCAGGAACCTTTCTGCCAGGAGCCCAGTGCTTCCCATTCTTTCAAGCGCACGCCTCAATTCAGGTTGGAAGAGAATAACCACGGCCAAAATACCAACAGTCATCGCATTCTTTAGAATCCAGTTCAAGGTGTTTAACTGAAGGAATCCGGACAATAAAAATACCGCAACCAAAAGCAATACACCCTTAACCAACTGCTGCGCTCTGCTATCTCTAATAAATCCGAGGATTTTATAGATGATAAAGGCAACAACCAGGATATCTATGATGTCAAATATGCCTATGTTTGCGGTTATGTTTGCCAGTATTTCCGTCATTATCCCTCTTCCAATACTTTTTCACAGGAGGGCCTTTATAAGACCCTCCCTTTGTCAATTATATCTATTCAGCTGTTTCTAGAACTCCGTAATTATCGTCTTTTCTCTTATAAACCACATTTACCTTATCGGTTTCTTCATCCAGATAAACAAAGAAGTCGTGGCCGCTCATTTCCATTTCCAGCACTGCATCCTCTGCAGTCATAGGTCTAAGCTCAACCTTCTTAGTCTTAACAACTTTACCGACTTCGTTCTCCTCTGCGGAGTCAAGTGTCGGAATTGCCTCAAAACGTACGGATTTGTTGTCCTGATACTTTCTCTGCAGTTTGCCTTTGAACTTTGACATCTGGCGAGAAAGTTTGTCGATAGCTTTGTCCAAACCTTCATAAACATCATCAGCTACCTGCTCTGTTCTGAACTGAGCTCCCTTTGCATTGATATTTACTTCGATCTTGTCCTTATTTCTCTCCTGGGATAAAACCACTTTCGCCTCGATATCTTCAGCAAAGTACTTATCCAGTTTTTCCAGTTTTTTCTCGATAGTATCTTCGAGATGCTGATATGTATTGAAATTCTTTCCTGTTATTGTAGTCTTCATCAGCTGCCTCCTTTATAGATATTTAGACACAAAAAAGTGTCTAGATAGAATAATAATATTTGTTATATTGTAACATATATTTATGCAAAATAAAAGATGCCGCTTGGACTCTCCGGCTGACCTGGTCTTTGACCCCACACTTGCCTTGACCGGATTTTCCGAGGACTTACTTCTAAGCTATGCCATGATCACCGCAGCTTCCTGCATACGGCTTACGTGGATCCTTTTGCCCATAGCTGGCTTGGATTTTCAACCACAGACCCGAAGAGCCCAAGCAACATCTTTTTGATTACTAGTTATTAATCTTGTTACTATCTTCTGGATACAATTATTGATTTCATAATTGTATTTTTTATCCGACTATCTGGCTGCGAATGCAAGCATTACAATATCACCGGTGAATCCTCCTTCTCTCAATGCTCTGGCGCATTCCTTGGCAGTGCTTCCTGTAGTATAAAAGTCGTCTATTAGAATAACATTAATCTGCCGATCATCAAAGCTATTACCAATACTATTATTAAAA
Source organism: uncultured Eubacteriales bacterium (assembly GCA_902797405.1). Classification (GTDB taxonomy): domain Bacteria; phylum Bacillota; class Clostridia; order Peptostreptococcales; family Anaerovoracaceae; genus Eubacterium_B. Next base: position 1,982 of record CADBSP010000121.1, read on the forward strand.
GTATTACCAATACTATTATTAAAAGTATTACCAATGCTATTATTAAAAGCATCATCAGAATCATTTTCAAAATACTTCTTAATTAACTTTGGATTAACACTGTCTTTTAATCTTATAGAGTTTCGTATATTCCTTTCCCGTTCTTCCGGGCCAAGGTTTTTCATGGGACGTGTTTCACGTGTCCTCTCCAAAATGTCGAATGTCGGAATATCTATACCGTCCCGCACTAATTCCTTTGATAGAGAAC
>CADBSP010000122.1 GCA_902797405.1 uncultured Eubacteriales bacterium
ATTAATTGGATTATTTGATCATCGTATCCGGGGGTTTCCAGAATTAAGGGAGCCTTTGCTGCTCTGGCAAGGTATGCACCTGAAAGTGCATCAGGAAAATTCCTTCCGGAAGCAATCACTACGTTGTCAAAAGCTCCCGCTTCGGGCTTTAGCGCTTCTGCAACCGCAAATGATGTCTCGTACCTGTTTGCTCCTCCCACTCTCTGAACTGCTATGCTGGAATCTTCTTCGTCTGCCCAAACAAAACCGGCAAAAGATGCAACCATGATTATGGTCACTATACATAATAACGATATAAACTTTTTCATAAGTCTCCTCCATCGGGATGAAGAACCGGTCTTCATCTTTGAATTATGACTCTTATCGAAAAACAACAAGTCTTTAGATTTTAATGTTTATTGCCTTTTGTGTCAAGTTTTGGCACTTTCGATAGAAAATGTGATATACTGTAGAGTATATATATTAATGTAGTAATTTGAACCAAAGGAGACAATATGCTCATCAAAAATGGTAGAGTCCACGATGGCCTCGGCAAGGTCAAGAATGTGGACATCAGAATCAAAGACGGCATTATCGAGGAGATGGGAAAGAATCTTCAGGCAGTGGGAAACGAAGAGGTTTTTGATGCTAAGGGAATGGAAATCCTTCCGGGCTTCGTTCACGCCATTTCAAATTGGGGCGTTAACGGAAGTTGGACGGAGATTAGACCTTCCTCTCAGGATAATGACGAAAAGAGTGATCCCCTTACCCCGGAGCTTGATGCTTTCTATGCATTCAATGGGAGAGCTGCATCCGGGCAACAACTGGGAGCATTCGGCGTTACGGTTTGTGGAGTAGCGCCAACCGACAACAATTTGTTTGGAGGACAGATTGCTGCATTTACGGTGGATGGCGTTAATCCGTATAAGATGTGTCTTAGACGCGGCATCGGAATGAAGGCTTCTGTCCGAACCGACATGAAGAAGGTTTACGGAGAAAGATCCATGCCTCCACAAACCAGGATGTGGATTTTCGGAACCTTTGATGAACAGCTAAGAAAAGCCGACGAGTATCTAAAGAAGGAAGCCGAAGCGGAAAAAGCAAAAGAAAAGGCAAAGGCTGAGGCAGCAAAGGCTGAATCAAGAAAAACGGAAGCCAAGAATGCCGACGATAATAAGGACGGTGGCAAGCCCGAAGCACCTGCTCCGGAATTCCAAAAGGACCCGAAGCTGGAAGCCATCGGAAAGGTCATAACAGGTGAGCTCCCTCTCTTCATATCCTGCGACACACTCCTCGCAATTGAAAGAGTTAGGGAAATCACGAAGAAGTATCCTAAGATTAAGCTGGTTTTGATAAACGGCTACGGTCTAAAAGGTAACGAGCAGTGGATTATTCGGAACAAGATTCCGGTCATAGTAAAAACTGCCGGAGAACTTATGACGGAGGAATCAAAGGACCTTGACTTTGATGCCTTAAGAAAGCTGAGCGAAAAAGGAGTTAGCATTTCTCTAAGCGGCTCCCTTGGATTCCTGGATACCAGAGAAGACATGCTGTGGAACGCTGCAGAGATGATGAGAGTTATGCACGATTCGGAGAAGGTTCTTCCAATGATTACGTCCAATCCGGCGAAGCTTCTCGGCATAGATGATTTAACGGGATCCATCGAGGTCGGAAAACGCGCGGACATCGTCATTTGGACCAAGAATCCACTGGAAACCTGGAAGGCTCATATCGTAAGAACCTATTTAGGCGGAGAGGTAATATATAAGGAAGGAGATGAGATGAAATGTATGTAATTAAAAACGCAACTGTTTATACCATGAGTAAACGAGGCGTTGTCAAACAGGACATCCGTCTCAACAACGGAAAGATAGAGGAGATCGGAGATAACCTGAAAGCAAAGGCCGGCGAAAAAGTAATTAACGCCAAGGGTAAGGTGGTTACTCCCGGTTTCGTTGATGCGCACAGTCACCTGGGAGGATTCGAAGTCAACGGTTCGGGTGAAGACCTAAATGAAATCACCAATCCTCTCACTCCGGAGCTTGATGCTTACTACGGCGTCGATCCCACCAGCAAGGATTTTGATGGAGCTTTGGCACAGGGTATTACAACATCATGCATAATCCCCGGCTCCGCAAACATTGTCGGAGGTCTTGGCATGGTTATGAAGTCCGCGGGAAAAGACAGGGTTGTCAAACGTGCGGCAGTGCTGAAGGGTGCTATGGGCATAAACCCAAAAGGCTGTTACGCTCCGATGAACAAAGCTCCAATGACCAGAATGGCAATCGCCAATATGCATAGAGACTATCTTAGAAGAGTCAAGGAGTATATGGAGAAAAAAGAAGCGGCAGCAGGTGACAAGGAGAAGATGCCTCCTTATGATCTTGGTTTGGAACACGGTATTCCGGTTTTGAAAAAGGAAATCGCGTATAAGATTCATAGCTATATGCATGACACGATGACTGTTTTAGAGTTAGCTAAGGAATTCGATATTTTGATTACTTTGGATCATGCCCTGGGCGCCAGCGACTATTTGGAGGAACTTACAGACAAGCACGTTAAGGGCGTCATCTACGGACCGACTGCTGAATGTCTCTTCCCAGGAGAAGGCGGCAAGCTTGATTATGAGGCTTGTGTCGAACTAGATAAGCGCGGTGTTCCGGTCGCCTGCATGACAGATGGACCGGTTACTCCGATGAATATGTTGTTATATGAAATCGGCGAATGTGTACGTCGCGGCATGAATCCTGTTAAGGCTCTGGCGATGGTGACTTCCAACGCAGCGAAGATTGTGGATGTCTTTGATCGTGTCGGTTCGATAGAAGTCGGTAAGGATGCGGATATTCTAATCTGGTCAGATATGCCGGCAGTCGCCACAGACGCTGTGCTGGAGACCGTGCTTATTGACGGCGAAATAGTTTTTACACATAAGAAGTAAATTTGAAATAATGACTAGACTAAATCGATTGGTTCTAGAATAAGGTCAGTATTATTCAATAATTTGAGACTAAAATGGATAGCGATAACAAGAAAGTTTTATTAACAGTGTTTTTAGTTGCAATGGTTTCATGTGGCTGGGGATTTTCATTCCTGGCCATAGCTTTGCTTGTCAAAGTCATGGAACCATTTCAACTTTTGGCTGCCCGCTGGGCCTTAACCGGATTGGTGTTCCTGGTTTTGATTTTGATCGGTAAGATCAAAGTTAAGCTTGACTTTAGTAAGAAGAGCACCTTCTTTCTAATCTGCACGGGATTATTCGAACCATGTGCTTACGATATATTGGAAACCTACGGCATAAAGCTGTCTTCTCCGTCGGTTAGCGCAATCTTCGTTGCAACGATTCCGTGCATGACTTTGATTATCGGAATGCTTTTTTTCAAACATAAGACTGACTTCCGCCTGACTCTTAGTCTGATTATTACTTTTGTTGGTGTGGCGATTGCCACCCTCTTTTCTCCCGGTTTTTCAACGGGCGGAACCAGGCTCGGTATGCTGCTCATGATTCTTGCGGTCATTGTCGCCAGCCTCTATAGCCTGTTCAGCAAAAGTGCCTCTGAGGATTATGATGCAACCTCCATAACAACGGTGATGGCTTTAGAGTCTGCAATTATCTTCAATATAATAGCCCTGGTGAAGGGCTATGGTTTAAACACTTATACGATTCCTTTTGAAAATACAGCTTCTTTGCTGAGCTTGCTTTTCTTGTCTTTCTTCTGTGCCTTTGCTTCTTATTTCTGTTACAACAAGCTTTTGAGTTTCTCTGCTCCTGCATTGGCAAACAATATCGTTAGCAGTCTCTCTACGATACTTGGGGTTGTAACGGGAATTCTCATTACCAACGACGCCTGGGGATGGTATACGATTGTGGGTCTTCTTATAACCCTCGCAGGCGTATGGATGTCCAGCAGACGAATGTCTGAAGACCTTTAAGTATAATTCCCTCAAGCATAATTAGTATATGAACCATCGGCATCAGTTACGAAGTAGACTATTTGATTGTTTACTTTGCTCCGTTATATTTTAATGAGAGCATCGTGATGTCATCGAACTGCGGAGCATCCGCCACAAATTCATCTATTTCCTTTCTGACACCTGCCAACAGATTTTCAGGAGAATCATAATCCTTACGGTTCAGGGCCTCCAGCATTCTGTCGGCTCCGAACAACTCATCCTGTCCGTTGGTTGCTTCTGTTACGCCGTCGGTATATTCAAATATGCAATCGCCGGGCATCAGGTCAATTTCATATTCCTTATAACGAATGCCTTCCATTCCACCTACAACAAAGCCGTGGATATCCTTGAATAACTCGTAGGATCCGTTGGCTCGTTTTATTGCGGGGTATTCATGACCCGCATTGGCAGCCCTGAGCTTTCCTGTGGAAAGTTCCAGAATTCCAAGCCAAACAGTAACAAACATTTCTGCCGGATTGTTCATGCTAATTTGATTATTGACTGTTGCAAGAATTTCCGCTGGAGAAGACTTTGATAGGGAAACATTGTTTATCAAAATCTTTGATGCCATCATGAATAGCGCTGCCGGAATACCTTTTCCGGATACGTCCGCAATCACTATAGCCAGATGGTCGTCGTCAATCAGGAAGAAATCATAGAAGTCGCCTCCTACTTCCTTTGCCGGATCCATGGTTGCAAAGATTTCAAACTCCGGCCTGTCCGGGAAGGCGGGATAGATATGCGGAATCATGCCCTCCTGAATCTGACTGGCAACGTTTAACTCCGTATTCATACGCTCTTTTTCTGAAGTTACCTTAACCAGCTGCTCCGTGTATTGAATATTCTTGTGCGAAAGGTCAGCAAAGGCCTGAGCAAGCTCCTCGACCTCATCCCCGGTGCGATAGATGTCTTCCATTTTAAACTCTCTATTGCCAGCGTCCAGTTTTGCAATATTCGTCGTGATGGCGTTTAGCGGCTTAACTATTCGCTTACCGAGTCCTATTGCCGTTGCCAGAATAGCGAGCAAAAGGGCGACAACAATTCCAAGAGAAATCCTTTTGTAATTACTTATCTTGTCCTGATAAGTTGCAGCACTATCTTTCTGTATGCTATCAAGACTTTCCTGAAGAATGACGGCTGGCTCCCCGGATGCCTCCTGGCTGTATGCAGATATCAAAACCCAACCGGTTGTTTCAATCGGACGTGCAGTTACATAGTACATTTTGCCTTCCAACTCTCCTAGCTGCACAGCCACCGTCTCTCCGCGAAGTGCGTCTTCGGCAATCTTGGCAATGAAGGCATTTTTAGATGCACGTATATCCCTGCCCTTATCCACCTCTGGCAGTGGGAAGGTTTCGTCTTCGGGGTCACGAATGGAGTGCCCGTTCTTACTCAGTATGAGATAGTACTCTCCCTCTATCGAATACTCCTTCATGGCTTCCTGAAGTTCATCCATATAAAGGTCAGCCCCAATAACCGCTAGAAGATTTTTGTTATCATCGTAAACAGGGATTGCGCATTCGATACAGTAGACCCCTGTGTTTGCGTCATACTCTCCATCGGAAAAAATTAGTTTATTCTCTGTCGTGGCGCGTTTATACCATCCTCTGCTTCTGGGATCATAGCTCTTTAACTTGCCATCCACGTACCATGTGGAGGATGTATTACTGATTGTATAGTGAGCACCCTCCGGTATTGCAACATAAAGGTTCGCCGCATCGTATGACGTACAGCTGTCAATGAGCAAAGTCTCCATTCCGGCGATTAAACCCATCTTTGAAACTATTTCAGGGTTAGAGGGATCTACCCCATCTGCATACATGATTTTCCCTATCCACTTACCGTCGTCCTTTGGATCGGGAAGAGAATAAGATTTCTTTTGATAGCTATCCGGATGGGTGAGGACTTCCTTCACATACCCTTCTAGAAAAATCAGTCTGTCACGGGCACTGGCAAACATCTCGTCTGCAATCTTGACCTCCATGCCGTTGGAGCGTTCCAAAGTCTGGGTAATCACCTCATCCATAACAGTCTGCGTAGTATCGGATACTACCTCCTGTTGCTTTTGCGTGGACTCCGTAACCAAATCCGACAGCATATTGCTGTGATATGCGGAAATAATTATAAACGCGACGGTCAGAAGAATCAGCGATACAAGAATCACATTAAAGATTTTGCTCTGTATTCCACCTATAACAAAATTTTTATATCGTTTCATCCTTTTACCTCATCCGTTGCTATTTCTGTTAACATAATACATCAGAAGAAAATATAATTCTTTTCTTCCTTAATGACTCCCCCTCGCAATTTTCTGTTATTATTTTTTCGAATTGATTCTTGAAAAATGTTTTGTGTATAAAACTACAGCCATTAGTGATGTTAAAAGAAGTACTGCATATAACCATGGCTGGTTTTCGTCGCCGGTTTTTGGATTCGCGCTGGAGGTCTTGCTGGCCGTAGCAGTCTTGGCTGCGGTATTGGTCGCAGTATTGGTCGTTTTATTATTGTTCGTATTATTATTGGTTACTGTATTCTTGCTCTCGTTTTTCTTTTCACTATCCTTCTTGTCTTCTCCCTGGCTTTCGTTATCCTTCTTGTCATCACCTTTGATTTCGCTACCTTTTGCCGGTATTACCCTCTTTTCTTCCTTGTGACATCCTGTGCAGATACGAGTCTCCTCACCTTCTTCTGCAGCCGTTGGTTCCTTCGTAACTTTCCACTCACCCCAATCATGTTGGGCCTGAACCTTGACTGTCATTTCATAGTATGAAGGACTGATAACAAATGGATCCAATACTTCTCCGCCGTTTACCTTAACTTCATCACCTTTCATGAAGCCATAACCGGGAATGCTGTCAATCCAAAGATCAACATAGTAGTATTCATCGCCGATAAACTTTCCAATATACGGGGTAGATGAACTACCCTCCATTACCCAACTGGCATAGAGCTCTCCGCCTACATATTCGGCATTTTCCTTTGCTATCACAAGGGGATAATTCGTTTGGTTATCCCAATCATATTTAGGTCTGCCGTCATCATATTGACCGATTATTTCTGTATTGGTTTCTGTTCCGCACTTTGGTGCAGTAATAGTTGCTTCAATCGGTAC